>NZ_JBHFJG010000016.1:16450-44625 GCF_057559155.1 Rhizobium moroccans
CGCCCCCCTTCTCATATTCCGATGGAGCGACAGATGGCGACGAGTACCGGATATTCTCTCCGCGCCGGCGAATCCGATGGTGCAAAAACGGGCGCGGACGCTATTGTTCCGCACATGAAGATTCTGGTGATAGAAGACGATCTGGAAGCCGCCGCCTACATGACGAAGGCCTTTCGCGAGGCGGGCATCGTGGCTGATCATGCGAGCGACGGCGAAAGCGGCCTCTTCATGGGCACGGAAAACGCCTATGACGTGATGGTCATCGACCGAATGCTGCCGCGCCGCGACGGCATCTCGGTCATCAGCGAACTCAGGAAACGCGGCATCAATACGCCGGTACTGATCCTCTCCGCGTTAGGGCAGGTGGACGACCGGGTGACCGGCCTTCGCGCCGGCGGCGACGATTACCTGCCGAAACCCTATGCCTTTTCGGAGCTGCTCGCCCGCGTCGAAGTGCTGGGCCGCCGCAAGGGCACACCCGAACAGGACATGGTCTACCGGGTTGGGGACCTGGAACTCGACCGGCTTTCCCACGAGGTGAAGCGGAACGGCAAGGAGATACTGCTGCAGCCGCGCGAGTTCCGCCTGCTCGAATACCTGATGAAGAATGCCGGCCAGGTGGTGACCCGCACCATGCTGCTGGAGAATGTCTGGGACTATCACTTCGATCCCCAGACCAATGTCATCGACGTGCACGTCTCGCGGCTGAGATCGAAGATCGAGAAGGATTTCGACCGGCCGCTGCTGAAGACCATTCGCGGCGCCGGCTACATGATCAAGGACGAGGGGTAGCCCTTGCTCACGCGACTGCGCCTGATGTTCCGATCGACGGCCGTGAGGCTGTCGGCGCTCTATATTCTGCTCTTTGCGCTGTGCGCCGCCTTCCTCGTGTTCTACGTGACGGCGATGTCCGAACGGCTGCTCGTGCAGCAGACCCGCCAGTCGCTGGAGGAGGAGGTGGGCGACATCCAGCGCGCCTATGGCCGCGGCGGCGTCAATCTGCTGCTGCGGATCATGGAGCGGCGCGCCCGCCAGCCGGGCGCCAATCTCTACGTGATCGCCGGTCCCAATGGCGAGATGCTTGCCGGCAATGTCGCTTCCGTGCAGCCCGGCGTTCTCGACCAGGAAGGCTGGACGCGTTTTCCCTTCAGTTACGAGCCCTATTCGGAGAGCGGTGACGCGCGTCCGCATATGGCGACCGCCAACGTGCTCTTCCTCGACAGCGGCCTGAGGATCATGATCGGCCGCGATCTCGGTGAGCCGGCGCGCTTCCGCAGCATCGTGCGGCGGGCGCTGATGGTGGCGCTGGCGATCATGGGCGTCGGCGCCCTGGTGATCTGGTTCGGCATCGGGCGCAATGCGCTCAAACGCATAGACCGCATGTCGGCGGCAAGCCAGAAGATCATGGCGGGCGATCTTTCGCAGCGCCTGCCGGTCGGTCGCTCCGGCGACGAGTTCGACCGTCTTTCGGATTCGCTGAACGCCATGCTCGGGCGCATCGAGAAGCTGAACGAGGGCTTGAGGCAGGTTTCCGACAATATCGCCCACGACCTGAAGACGCCGCTGACGCGGCTGCGCAACAAGGCGGCCGATGCGCTGGCCGAGAAGAACGAGGACACCCGCCAGGTGGCGCTCGAAGGCATTATCGGCGAATCCGACCAGCTCATCCGGACCTTCAATGCTCTGCTGATGATCTCCCGCGTGGAGGCGGGCTCCATCGCGGCGGAAATGTCGGATGTCGACCTTTCGACGATCACAGCGGATAGCGCCGAACTCTACGAGCCGGTCGCGGATGAGGCGGGCCTGAGGCTGGAGACCGAGATCGAGCCGGGCCTGACGGTCAGCGGAAACCGCGAACTGATCGGCCAGGCGATCTTCAATCTGCTCGACAATGCTATCAAATATTCCGGCGAAGGAGAGGGTGAACCGGCAATCAAGGTGAAGCTCGGCCAGCGCGATGGCACTTTCCGTCTTTCGGTCTGCGATAACGGTCCCGGCATTCCCGCGGACAAGCGCGGCGAGGTGACGAAGCGCTTCGTGCGGCTCGACGAAAGCCGCTCGAAGCCGGGCACCGGTCTCGGACTTTCGCTGGTCGAGGCTGTCATGGAGCTGCATGGCGGCTCGCTGGAACTCTCCGCCACGGACGAGACGAATCTCCAGGCGCCGGGGCTTGCCATTACCATGGTCTTTCCCGCACCGAAGCCCTAGGTTGAAGGCCAAGTGAGGTCAGGGAGAGATTCGGGAGGACGCGGGTGGCGGAAAGCGAAAAGCGGCTCGATGCGGTGAAGGCGGATGTGATCCGTCCGCTGAACCAGACGGAGGCGAAAGCCGCTACGGCGGTGCTGAAGGAAATCGGCAGGACCGAGCCTCGCGTCGCCGAGCTGATGAACGGAAACGGTTCGCTCAAGGATTTCCTCATAGCGGCGTTCAGCCTTTCGCCCTATCTGCGTGATACGGCTGCGGTTTCCCCTCATCTCCTGGCGACCGCCATCGGCGCGCCGCTGGAGCCGGTACTTTCAGGGCTGGTCGAGACGGCGCGGCAGAGCTGGCGACCGAAGGACGGCAAGACGCCGACCGAGGCGGATGTCATGACGGCGCTGAGGGCCGCAAAGCGGGGTTTGAGCTTCCTCGTGGCGCTTGCCGACCTTGCCCGCATCTTTTCTGCCAGGGATACGACGCGCTGGCTGAGCGCCATGGCGGATGCTTCCGTCGCCGCGGCGATCGATCACCTGCTGCTCGCCGGCCACGACGGCGGCAAGCTGAAGCTTGCCGATCCGGGCGATCCCGCCAAAGACTCCGGGTTGCTCGTGCTCGGCATGGGCAAGCTCGGCGGACGGGAGCTCAATTACTCCTCCGATATCGACCTGGTGGTCTTCTTCGATCCCGAGGCTGGCATTCTTGCCGACCCGCTGGACGCTTCGGAAACCTACGGCCGGATGATGCGGCGGCTGATCCGCATCATGCAGGAGCGCACGGCGGACGGCTATGTCTTCCGCACCGATCTGCGGCTGCGGCCGGATCCAGGCTCGACGCCGCTTGCGGTGGCGGTCGAGGCGGCGCTTATCTACTATGAGGGTCGCGGGCAGAACTGGGAGCGCGCGGCTTTCATCAAGGCGCGGCCGATCGCCGGCGATCTCGCGGCGGGCGAGGATTTTCTCCGCCAGCTCACCCCCTTCGTCTTCCGCAAGTATCTCGATTACGCGGCGATTGCCGATATCCATTCGATCAAGCGGCAGATCCATGTCCACAAGGGGCATGGCGCGATCGCGGTGAAGGGCCATGACGTGAAGCTCGGGCGCGGCGGCATCCGGGAGATCGAATTCTTCGCGCAGACGCAGCAGCTCATCGCCGGCGGACGCATGCCGCCGCTGCGAGCCAGGGAGACGGAAAAGGCGCTTGCGGCGCTGGCCGACGCGAACTGGATCGCCCCGGAGATCGCCGTTGAGCTGACGGAAGCTTACTGGTTCCTGCGCGACGTCGAGCATCGCATCCAGATGGTGCGGGACGAGCAATCCCACGACCTGCCGAGCACTGACGCCGAGCTGAAGCGCATCGCACTGATGCTCGGCTTTGCCGATACGGCAGGCTTTTCCGAAAAGCTCGAAAGCGTGCTGCGAACGGTCGAGAAGCGTTACGCACGCCTGTTTGAGCAGGAAGCCAAGCTTTCTTCGAGCGACGGAAACCTCGTCTTCACCGGCCAGAAGGAGGACCCCGGCACGCTGAAGACGCTCGCGGCGCTCGGCTTCGAACGGCCGGCCGACATTTCCCGCGTGATCCGGACCTGGCATTACGGCCGGTACCGCGCCACGCAATCGGTGGAGGCACGCGAGCGCCTGACCGAGCTGACGCCCGATCTCCTCAAGGCCTTCGGGGAGAGCAAGCGGGCGGACGAGGCGCTCCTGCGCTTTGACAATTTCCTGAAGGGCCTGCCGGCGGGCATCCAGCTATTCTCGCTGATCGGTAACAATCCGGCGTTGCTTTCGCTGATCGTGACGATCATGTCCTCCGCGCCGAGGCTTGCGGACATCATCGCTTCCAAGCCGCATGTCTTCGACGGCATGCTCGATCCCGGCTTGATGGCGGAACTGCCCACCCGCGACTATCTCTCCGAGCGGCTCGCCACATTCCTCAACGGCGCGCGCCACTACGAGGATCTGCTCGATCGGCTGCGCATCTTCGCGGCCGAACAGCGCTTCCTGATCGGCATCAGGCTTCTGACCGGCGCGATTCCCGGAGCGTTGGCCGCCCGCGCCTTCACCGATCTCGCCGACCTCGTGATCGAGGCGGCGTTTGGCGCCGTCGTCAGGGAAGTGGAGACGGCGCATGGCGTCTATCCCGGCGGGCGGATCGCCGTCATGGGCATGGGCAAGCTCGGAAGCTTCGAGCTGACGGCAGGCTCCGACGTCGATCTCATCCTGCTTTACGACTACGACAGCGAGGTCTTCGAATCCGACGGCCCGAAGCCGCTCGATTCCACGCGCTATTTCACCCGTCTGACGCAGCGGCTGATCTCCGCGCTTTCGGCGCCCATGGCCGAAGGCATTCTCTTCGAGGTGGACATGCGCCTGCGTCCCTCGGGCAACAAGGGGCCGGTGGCGACGAGGATCAACTCCTTCCGCAAGTATCAGCGGGAAGAGGCCTGGACCTGGGAGCACATGGCGCTCACCCGCGCCCGCCTGATCTGCGGCGAGGAGAGTCTTGAAACGGAAGTCCGCGGCGTCATAGGCGAGGTGCTTTCGTCGGAGCGGGACGTTGCCAAGATCGCCGCGGACGTCGCCGAGATGCGGCAGCTGATCGAGGACGAGAAGCCGCCGCGCGACATCTGGGATTTCAAGCTTATCCCGGGTGGTCTCATCGATATCGAGTTCATCGCGCAATATCTGCGGCTTGTCGCGCCGGCAAAGGGCGTTGCCGCCGATACCTACGGTTTCAGCACGGCCGAAACGCTGAAGATGCTAGGCGAAAAGCTGATGAAGCCGGACGACGTGGAAACCTGCCTGACGGCGCTGAGGCTGTTCACGGAGCTTTCGCAGATCATCCGCCTTTGCATCGATGGGCCGTTCGATCCGAAAGACGCGCCGGCGGGGCTTCTGGAGCGCGTCTGCCGGGCGGGAGATTGCCCGGACCTCAGGACGCTGGAAGCCGAGGTCGTTCGTTTCTCGAAGGCGGTACGAACCGTCTTCGGACGGATCGTCAAGCGATCCTGACGGCGGGCAGCGAACTTTCGGGAATATTGATCGAAACGACGGTTCCCTTGCCGGGGCAGGAGCGCATGCGCATCGTTCCGCCGTGCAGCGCGATCAGCGAGCGGGAGATCGCGAGGCCGAGGCCTGAGCCGCCCTTGCTCTTGGCATACTGGCTCTGCACCTGCTCGAAGGGCTGTCCGAGCTTGCCGAGCGCTGCTTTCGGGATGCCGATTCCCGTATCGGCAATCGTCAGCGCCAGACCCCGCTCGGTTTTGCAGGCCCGGAGTTCCACCCGCCCGCCGTCGTCGGTGAACTTCACGGCGTTGGAGAGCAGGTTCAGCATGACCTGCTTCATCGCGCGCCGGTCTCCGCTCATGGTGAGGCCGGTGGAGAGACGCTGGCGGATGGCGATGTTCTTTTCTTCGGCCTGGACCGCGGTGAGGCGCAGGCTCTCCTCGATCAGCGGCGCGAGATCGACGGTTTCCGTTTCGATCTTCAAATGCCCCGCCTCGATCTTCGACATGTCGAGTATGTCGTTGATGACGTTGAGGAGGTGCTTGCCGCTATCGTGGATGTCCTTGGAATATTCGCAGTATTTCGGAGAGCCAAGCGGGCCGAACATGCCGTTCGTCAGGATCTCGGAAAAGCCGAGGATCGCGTTGAGTGGCGTGCGAAGCTCATGGGACATGTTGGCCAGGAATTCGGATTTCGCCTTGTTGGCCGCCTCGGCGCGTTCCTTCTCGGCCTGATAGTTGGCGTTGGCGATGGAGAGTTCCGTCTTCTGCCGCTCCAGTTTCTTCTGTGAGGCGGAAAGATCGCCGATCGTGGCCATCAACCGGCGCTCGCTTTCGCGCAGGCGCTCCTGGTGGCGTTTCAAGAGGGTGATGTCCGTGCCGACTGCGACCATGCCGCCGTCACGGGTGCGCCGTTCGTTGATCTGCAGCCAGCGCTCGTCCGCGAGCTGCACTTCCGTCGTGCGTGAAAGACCGCTGCCGTCCGGATCGGCCACGCGCCGTTCGATCACCGGCCGGGCGGCCGCGGCATTGACGACCGTCCGCTCGGTGCCGGGAACCAGGACGCTGTCCGGAAGCCCGTAAGCCTGCTGGAAATGGGTATTGCACATCACGAGGCGGTCGTTCTTGTCCCACAGCACGAAGGCTTCGGACGTGCATTCGATGGCGTCGGCGAGGCGCTGGTCGGCTTCGGCATAGCGCTGCGCGAGGCGGTGCTGTTCGGTGACGTCCATGGCGATGCCGATGACGTGGGTGCGGCCACTTGCGGTGCGGACAACCTGGGCGCGGGCGCGCATCCAGACGTAATGGCCGGCGGCGTGGCGCATGCGGAAGACCTGATCGACCTGCTTGGCATTGCCGCGGCTGATGGCGCGGGCAAGCGCGTAGAGATTGCCGTCGGTCGGATGCATCATGCGTGCCGCATCGGAAAACGAGATCACGTTGCCGGCCGGCGGCAGGCCGAGCATCTCGTACATCGAGCTGGACCAGAAGAGGCGCCGGTTGGCGACGTCGAAATCCCACAGGCCGCATCGGCCGCGCGAAAGCGCAGTCTCGATGCGCATGTTCGTTTCAAGGAATATGTCGTCGGCGTCGCGGGCCCGCTTCACCTGCATGTAGTAGGCGTAGAGGATGACGAGCAGGATCGCCGAAATGCCGGTGAAGAGCGTGACGTTGAGCGAAACCTCATGGCGCCAGAGCCGGTTTATCGTCTCGATCGAATGGGCGGCGACGATCAGCGCGCCCTCGTTTCCGATCGGCTCGATCGCCGCATAGAAGGGCGTGGCGCCGAAAGAGGTCTCGAACACGCCGAATTGGCGAAGCGTCGTGGTTTCGGGCAGCAGGGCGGCGAGAGGCATGCCGGCATAGCCGCTGGCGGCCGTCGAGCCGCCGAACACCCGGCCCGCTTCATTGACGAAAAGCACGAAGGCGCCGTCTTCCATGCGGTCCTGCGGCAGGAACGCTGCGAAGCGATGCTCCGCTGCCGTGCGGTCGCCGTTCTGGATGAGGCTTTCCATGCCGGAAAAGGCGGCGGTGCCTGTCGCGGCCATCAGCGCCGTCGTGCGCTGCGCCGTCTGATGCATGCGGTCATGTTCCGCGACGATGCCGAGAATGCGGGATGCGGCGACGACGGCGAGGAAGGCGAGGATGAGAAGCGGGATGGAGCGCTTCAGAACCAGCTCCACCCGAGGCTCCTGCCGGGAGATCGGCCTGACGGAAAGCTTCGCGCTTTCGGGAAGCGCTTGCCGCAGCCGCGCGAAGCCCGGAAATTTGAGACGCAAACGCCCCTCGGCCGCGGTTGCCCGCCGCACGTCCGCCATCGTATTCATATTGTCCCTCGTGGTGATTCGCGCGCCGCTCGCTCGAATCTACCCTAATGAATCACTAGTGATTCGCGCTGTCCAGAGGGTTGGTAATATTTTTTTAACCAATTGAATCGAAAGCGAATCCAGAGGATTCGAGTCGGCACCTTCGGCTTTCAGCAGGTCGCGGGAGCTTGCGTGGGGCTCACGCGGGTTGCCAGAAGCGAGATCGCCGCAAGCAGGATGATGCCGCCGCCATAGACATAGGCCGTCATGGAAAGGCCGAGTGCTGGAGCCGCAAGTCCGGCGGCGATCGCCGGGAGGGCGAAGGCAAGATAGCTTTCCACCAGGAAGGCGGAGAAGAGGCCGGCCCGTTCATGAGCCGCTGCGAGCGGCAGCATGATGCGCAGGATATTGGCGAAGATCGATCCGAAGCCGAGGCCGGCGATCGCGGTTCCAAGGAAAAGCACGCCGACATCCTGCAGGTACACGCCGACGAGCGTGACGGCGACGCCCGCTATCAGAACGACCGCGCCGGTCAAGAGGACCCGCTGGGGTCTCCAGGTGCGGAAGATGAAGACGGAAGCGGTGGCGCTGAGCATCAGGGTGGCGACGACGGAGCCGCCGACGAAGGGCGAGGTGAGGCCCGTTGCGATGGCAACCAGCGTCGGCATCAGCGAGAGATAGAACCCTCCGAGCGCCCAACCGGCGATATTGACCGGAGTGACCCGCAGAAGTGTGGAGCGCGCCGCCCGCGGAACGCTGAGCTGCGGCCGCATGGCGGCAAGTGCGCCGGGCCGGCCGGCCGCTGTTTCCGGCATGAAAGCAAGCGCCAGAATGCCGGCAATGGTGACGCCGAGCAGCACTTCATAGATGAGCCGGGTGGGTTCCGGTGCGAAGGCAACCAGCGTGCCGGCGGCGAGCGTGCCGATCATCAGGCCGAGAAAGGCGGTGATGCCGTTGAGAAGCGGGCCTCTTTCCTTGTCGGTATCGAGGATCGCCGCGCCGAATGTGGGGAAGGCGATGCCCGTTCCCATGCCTTGAACGATCCGCGCCGCCATCAGCATGGCGCCGGATTCCGCCAGCATGAAGATCACCAGCGCCGCGGCGTTGAAAAGCAGGGCGAGCAGGATCAGCGGCCGCCGTCCGATGTAATCCGAAAGCCCTCCGAGCGTGAGCAGGGCTGCAAGAAGCGCGAAGGCGTAGGAGCTGAAAATCAGGGTGATCATCGCCGGAGAGAGATGAAAAAGCTCCTGATAGAGATGATAGAGTGGCGTGGGCGCGCTGCTGCAGGCGGAAATCGTGACAGCACCAAGGAAGCTGTAGACGGTCATCCGGGAGGTGGAAGCGGCGGGGGAAAATGGGATGCTCATATCGCTCACCTTAACGCAAATTTTTAGCGTTAGCGGGATATAGTTGCATTTATGCCTTAACGCAATATCTTTGCATTAAGAGATTCCGGCCTGGCGCCGGCAAGGAGAAGAAGAATGGCGAGAGAAATGCTGCGTCAGGGGGGCAGGAGCGCACGGATACAGGCCGAGGTGCATCGCACCGTTCAGGAACTCCTGAAAAGCATGGACCGCGGCGCGATCACCGTCCCGATGATCGCGGAAAGGGCAGGGGTGACGCCCTCGACGATCTATCGCCGCTGGGGCGATCTTTCCGAACTCCTCGCGGATGTCGCGGTTGCCCGGATGCGGCCGATCGCCGACCCGGACGATACCGGGGCGCTGGTCTCGGATATCGAGGCTTTCATCCTGCAATATGCCGAGGAAATGTCCTCCAGGGTCGGCCGGGCCATGCTTGTCGATGTCGTCGGCAGCGTGGAGGGGGAAGCAGCCGCGCAATGCTGCCGATATACCTACCATCACCTGGAGACGCTGCGGGAGCGCGCCGTGATGCGCGGCGAGAGGCCCTTCGACATCGACGAGGCCATCGACCGCATCATGGCCCCGATCGTCTACCACATTCTGTTCGGCGATCGCGAACTCTCGCCGGATTATTGCCGCTCCCTGGTTGACCGCTTTTTCGGGAAATAGCCCACCGATCACTCGTCATCCTCGGGCTTGTCCCGAGGATCTACCACCGATCGTAAATCAAGCCGTTGCAGATCCTCGGGACAAGCCCGAGGATGACGGATGAACGGGTCTCACCCCTTCAATATGCGCTCCACGATGTCGCGCACGTCGCTCGAAAGCGAGGAGGCGCGTTCGATCGTCATCAGTGCGGCGCGTGCGTGATCGGCGCGCTGCGGCTCCAGTGAGCGCCAGGAGCGCATCGAGGTGAGGATGCGGGCGGCGAGTTGCGGGTTCTTCGGATCGATCGCAAGAATCTGCTCCGCCAGGAACCGGTATCCCTCGCCGTCGGCGCGGTTGAAGCCGGTCGGGTTCGAGAAGGCGAAGGTGCCGATCAGGGCGCGGACGCGGTTCGGGTTGGTGGAGACGAAGCGCGGATTTTGCATCAGCGCCTTGATCCGGTCGAGCGTGTGGGCTCCCGGAATGGTCGCCTGAACCGAGAACCACTTGTCGATGACGAGCGGATTGCCGTCGAAACGGGTGAGGAAGCTCGCAAGCGCCGCCGTCGTTTCCGACGCATCGGGGAAGCGGTGCGCAAGCAGGGTAAGGGCCTGCGCGAGATCGGTCATGTTGTCCGCCAGGGCGAAGGCTTCGGCCGCGCGGGCGGGCGAAGCCTCGGCATAGGTGAGATAGGAGAGCGCGAGGTTGCGGAGCGCCCGTCTGCCGGAACCCGCCGCGTCGGGGATGTAGGCTCCCTCGGCCTTCATTCCAACAAAGAGGCGGGTAAAGGTCTTCCAGCCGGCCTCGGCGATTGCCGATAGGATGGCATTTCGGCCGGCATGGATGGCGTCCGGATCGTTGTTCTCGCCGAGTTCGCGGGCGATATCCGCCTCGCTCGGCAGTGTCAGCGCCTGGGCGCGGAAGGCAGGCTCCAGCGTTTCGTTGGCCGCCGCCTCCAGAAGCGCCCGGATCAACACCGGATCGCAGCTCACCTCCCGCCCCTCGCGGACATCGCGCGCCGCCTGCATCAGGTTCGGCATGGCAAGATCCGTCAGCGCCTGCCAACGGGCGAAGAGGTCGGTGTCGTGCCGTGCGATATGGGCGAGATCGTCCGGCGCCTGGTCGAGATGCAGGTTGATCGGTGCCGAGAAGGAGCGGTTGAACGACAGCACCGGCCGGGAGGCGATCCCGGAAAAGGTGAAGGTCTGCTTGCGGCGGGTTAGATGCAGCACGTCGCCGGTCACCTCGCCGCCGGCCACGCTTTCGGGCGCGGCAAGCGATCCATTGCCCAGGATCAGCGCGAAACTGAGCGGGATGTGCATCGGCTCCTTGATGAGCTGGCCCGGCGTCGATGGGACCTTCTGCTCGAGCGAAAGCGTAAACGTGGCACTCTTGGCGTCATAGCTGCCCGAGGCGGTCACCAGCGGGGTGCCGGCCTGATGGTACCAGAGCGAGAACTGCGAGAGATCACGCCCGGTGGCGTCCTCGAAGCACTTCACGAAATCCTCGACGGTCGCCGCCTCGCCGTCATGGCGCTCAAAGTAGAGGTCCATACCCTTCTTGAACCCGTCCCGGCCGAGAAGCGTGGCGATCATGCGGGTGACTTCGGAGCCCTTTTCGTAGACGGTCGCCGTGTAGAAGTTGTTGATCTCGCGATATTGCGTCGGCCGCACCGGATGGGCGAGCGGCCCTGCATCCTCAGGAAACTGTTCCGCTTTCAGGTGCCGCACCTCGGCGATGCGCTTGACGGGGCGGGAACGCATGTCTGCCGAGAACTCGTGGTCGCGATAGACCGTCAGACCTTCCTTGAGGCAGAGCTGGAACCAGTCGCGGCAGGTGATGCGGTTGCCGGTCCAGTTGTGGAAATATTCGTGCGCGATGATCGCCTCGATATTCGCGTAATCCTGATCAGTCGCGGTCTCGGGATCGGCCAGCACGTATTTGTCGTTGAAGACGTTGAGGCCCTTGTTCTCCATTGCTCCCATGTTGAAATCGGAGACGGCGACGATCATGAAGATGTCGAGATCGTATTCGCGGCCGAAGCGTTCCTCGTCCCATTTCATCGAGCGCTTCAGCGCATCCATGGCGTAAGCCGCGCGCGGCTCCTTGCCATGCTCGACATAGATCTTCAGCTTCACCTCGCGGCCGGACATGGTCGTGAAGCTATCCTCGACGACGCCGAGATCGCCGGCCACCAGCGCAAAGAGATAGGCGGGTTTCGGATGCGGATCGAACCAGGCCGCGAAATGCCGGCCCTCGTCGAAATTGCCGCCGCCGAGATAATTGCCGTTCGAGAGCATCACCGGATTGGCCGCCTTGTCGGCGACGATGGTGACCGTGTAGGGCGCCAGCACATCCGGCCGGTCCGGGAAATAGGTGATGCGGCGGAAGCCTTCCGCCTCGCATTGGGTGCAGTAGACCCCATTGGTGCGGTAGAGGCCCATCAACTGGCTGTTGGCCTCGGGATTGATGAAGGTCGTGATGGTGATCTCGAACGGTGCTTCGGCCGGCAGGTCGCGGATCGTCAGCTTTTCCGCCGTCGCTTCGTACTGTCCGGCCGGGATCTCGGACTGGTCGAGCAGCAGGCCGGAAAGGGTCAGCTCGTCGCCGTCGAGCTCGAGCGGAGCGGAGGGATCGACACCTTCGCGGCGATGAAAGATCAGCCTTGCCTCCACCTTGGTATTGGCCGGATCAAGCTCGAAGGTCAGATCGACGCGTTCCAGGACGAAATCGGTGGGGCGGTAGTCTGCCAGATGAACGATCTGGCCCGTATCTGTTCGCATGGTGCTTCCTGAACCGTCTATGGAATGGCGTCGGGCACCTCCGATGCCCGTTCGACTGGCACTTGCCCGTTTGCCGCGGGCACAATCGCATGCAAAGCTAAACGATTGTTGAAACTCTTCGGGGCAGGCTCTTATCGGTCGTGCCCACGGATCTTATCCTTCCGACACGTATATTGATCGATCCATCAGCAGTTTTCATCCCGTTTTATTCCCCGCTCCGTTAATTGTGACAGGTCTCTCCAATTGGATTCGATTTTCCTTCCGCGGCAGTGATTTTTGCCCGCCCCAGCCCCCGATGAGCTGTAAATGGCCGCCGATGCCTTAAATCCCCTCAGGGGGATCATGTTCAAGGTACTATCCGTCGTCGTCTTCCTGGTGATGCAAACCTGCATCAAGGCTGCGGGGCCGGATATCCCGGCGGGACAGATCACCTTCTATCGTTCCGCCTTCGCCATCCTGCCGATCGCCATTTATCTCACCTTCCGCCGCGATCTTCTTGCAGCGTTTCGGACGGACAATTTCCTCGGACATCTGAAGCGCGGCTTCCTGGGCATTCTCGCCATGGCCTGCGGCTTTTACGGATTGGTGCATCTGCCGCTCCCCGACGCGATCGCCATCGGCTACGCGTCGCCGCTGATGGCGGTGGTCTTCGCGGCGGTGATTTTGGGTGAGACGGTGCGCTTCTACCGCTGGACGGCGGTCTTTATCGGCATTTTCGGAGTGCTCATCATCTCGTGGCCGAAGCTGACCATGTTCCGGGAAGGCGGCTTCGCCTCCGAACAGGCGCTGGGGGCGCTCGCCGTGCTGCTATCGGCCGTGCTCGGCGGCCTTGCAATGGTGCAGGTGCGGCAACTGGTGCGCACCGAAAAGACCTCGACGATCGTGCTCTACTTTTCGCTGACGGCTTCGGTTTTCGCGCTTGTCAGCCTTCCCTTCGGCTGGGCTTCGCTGCCGTTGAAACCGGCCCTGCTGCTGATCGCTTCCGGCATATGCGGCGGGATAGCCCAGATTTTCCTGACCGAAAGCTATCGGCACGCGGATGTCTCGACCATCGCGCCGTTCGAATATACGTCGATTCTGCTGGGAATTGCCGTCGCCTTCTTGCTGTTCGGCGACATCCCCACCACGACCATGCTGATCGGCACGGCGATTACCGTCTCGGCGGGAATTTTCATCATCTATCGCGAGCACCAGCTTGGGCTGGAGCGCAAGGCGGCGCGCCGCGCATCGCCGCCGGCAAGCTGACCCTAGAGCGGAATGGCGGCGGATGCCGGATTGAAGCGCTTGTCCTGATCGGCACGGGCGGCGCCGGCGCGGTTATATTCCCGGGCGGCGTTCACGGCGGTGCCGATCTGGTAAAGGGTCTCGCGAAGGGTGCGGATCGTCTGCAAGGCTGCCGTCATGGTTCGCTCTCCTGCTTTCCGGATCAACGTTCGCGGAAGTCGGCGAAGATGGCCGAAGGACGCGTGATAGAGCCCGAGCGGCCGAGGGCGCGCGCGGTGATCTGCTCGTGCGTGGCGGAGCCGAAACGGTGATAGCCCTCGCTCGAGCGCGGCGAGAGGCCGGCGATGCGGAGGGTTTCGAAGCCCGAATGGATCGGACGATAGCGGGTCGTCATTGCCTTGGTTCCTTGACCTGATCTTCCTCCCAAGACACTGCATATATTGCAGCGCAGCATAGATTCCGCAATGCGGCGGGACGCTGCGCTGCCATGCGCTTACTGCATGGCAACTTTCATAATTTGGTAATCTTGATCAAAATACAGCCGTTAGACGGCTTCAAGTCGCGACTTGAACGTCAACAGGTCCTGCCAGGCGAGCGCCTTGTTGGCGGGTGCCGCCAGCAGCTCCTGCGGGTGCAGCGTGGCGATTGCGGCAAGCTCCAGCCCGGCGAAACGGATGTCGCGCCATTCCCCGCGCATGCTGTGGATCGTGCCGCCGTCGCCGAAGAAGAAGCGGGCCGGGAAGTTGCCGAGCAGCAGCAGGTATTTGGGTTCCGCAAGCGCGATCTGCCGTTCCAGGAAAGGCCTGCAGATTTCCTGCTCGGCGGGCGAGGGCTGGCGGTTTCCCGGCGGACGCCAGGGGATGACATTAGTGAGCATCACCACCTCCCGCGACAGACCGATCGCGCCGAGCATGCGGTCGAGCAACTGGCCCTGCCGACCGGAAAAGGGAATGCTGTCCCGATCGTCATCGGCATTCGGCATCGGGCCGATGACCATGATCCGCGAGGCTGGATCTCCGCTGGCGAAAACGGTGGAGCGGGCGCCGTTCTTCAGGTTGCAGCCGTTGAAGGCTTCCAGCGCCGTCTTGAGTTCACCGAGCGAGCGGGCGCTTTCCGCTGAAAATCGCGCGGCGGATACCGCTTCGCCATCCGGCACGGCGACCGCAGGCGAAGAACTTGGCGCCGGCGGGCGAGGGGCCTGGGCGGTGCGCTTCTGCGCCGGGGGAGTGCTCACCGTTTGGGATGTGGGGGCCTCGTTCTGTGCCGGCTGTTGCGGTCGCGCCACCGCCGACATTTTCGCTTCTGCCCGCGCCGCCTTCTGGGCGGCGAACTCGGCGAAGCGGTCGGCGGGCTCGTCCTCGACAAGCCACTCCACGCCGGAATCTGCATAGAAATGCAGAAGTGCGGCGAGTTCTGGGGCGTCCATGTCTCTGGCAGTGTTCATCACATTCACACTACAGCATGTCGCATGGGAGAGGGAACCGATTTCGAGGCGATTAGGGGTTGAGAGGTTAGGGCAAGGCGGTGCGGCATCTCTAACCCTCCCCCTTGTGGGGAGGGTGGCCGGCAGGCGGGAGGGGTTTTCTTGTCCGCAAGCGAAACTTCCCCTCCCCAACCCCTCCCACAAGGGGGAGGGGCTCCACGCATCGTCGCAATTGCCTCATCTTGGTGAGGGAATCGACCACAAGCGCCTCTAAGCCGCCCATTTCTCCGCTTCGCCGCTTTCCCCGATCAGCGCCAGTCCGTGGGCGATCGAGAGCAGTTCGCCGCCGCTCTCGATCCTGTCGGCATCGAAGCGGCGGGTGAAGATGCGCCTGACCGCGGGTACGAAGGACGTGCCGCCGGTAAGAAACACCTTGTCGATATCCTTCGGCTCGGTCTTCGTCTTGTCGAGCACCTCGTCGAGCGCGCCCTCGATCTTCTCCAGATCGTCGGTGATCCAGGTTTCGAAATCGGCGCGCTTCACGACCTTGCGGCCGGCGCGCCCGAGCGGCGGGAAGTTGAACTCGGCTTCTTCCGTCTGCGAGAGCGCCATCTTGGTGGCAGAGATCGCCTGATAGAGCGGATAGCCCTCGTCGTGATCCACGAGATCGATGAAAAGCTCCAGCTTGTCCGGGTCGAGCGCCGTGCGGACCAGCGATTTCAGATCCGCGAACTCACGGCTCGTCTTGAAGATCGAAAGCTGGTTCCAGCGGCCGAAATTGGCGTAATAGCCGCTCGGCACCTCAAGTACCTTGTCGAAGCTCTTGAAGAAGCTTCCTTTTCCGATCTCCGGCGCAACGAGATTGTCGATCATCCGGAAGTCGAAGTGATCGCCGGCGACGCCGACGCCCGAATGGCCGACCGGGGTCGCGGAAAGCTTGCCAGCTTTCGTTTCGAAGCGGATCAGCGAATAGTCCGTCGTGCCGCCGCCGAAATCCGCCACCAGCACGGTCGCGTCCTTCTTCAGCGTCTGCGCGAAGTAATAGGCGGCCGCGACCGGCTCGTAGACATAGCGGATTTCCGGAAAACCGAACCGGGCAAGCGCCGCATTGTAACGCTCCACCGCCAGCGATTCATCGGGGCTCGCCCCGGCGAAGCGCACCGGCCTTCCGGCGACCACGCTTGAGATGTCCGAAGGCCATGCGCCGTCCGCATAGGCTTTCAGCCGGCGCAGGAAAATCTCCATGAGATCCTCGAAGGCGTGCCGGCGGGCGAAGATCAGCGTGCCCTGGAAAAGCGGGCTTGCCGCGAAGGTCTTGATGGATTGCAGGAAGCGGCAATCGCCCGGATTGTCGATGAATTGGCGGATCGCGGCCTGGCCCGCCTCTACCTTCAGCGCCTGCGCGCCCATCACCGGGTCCTTCATGAACGACAATGCGGTGCGCATGGTGTCGGTCACGCCGGCGCTGGAGGTGAAGGTCATCGAATGCGTGGCATTGCCGCCATCCGCCAGTGCCAGAACCGTATTGGTCGTGCCGAAATCAAGCCCGAGCGCCCGTGCCATGGCCGTGCTCCTTATCCATCCGCCGTAGAATGCTTGAAACGGGACCTCTAAGCCCCGAACGCGAAAAGGGCGCTTGTCCGCGCCCCATGGTTTTTTTGAGAGGGCGCGTGATCGCACAAGCCCGGCCGGATGGCAAGGGGCGATCTCAGTTGCCGCGCGTCTCGGCCGCCTTTGCGGCGATCCAGTGACGGAAGGCCTCCATGGCGGGCGTCACCGCACGGGATTTGAGCCGGGTGATCCAGTAGCTGCCCTTGGAGATATAGATCGGAAAGGGCTGCTCGATGGTGCCGGCCGCAAGATGGCGCGAGAACATCAACGGCGGGGCGAGCGCGACGCCGGTGCCCTGAATTGCCGCCTCGATCATCAGCACGGAACTGTCGAAGACCATGCCGTGGATGGGCGGTGGCGTGACCCTGGCCGTTTCGAACCAGCTCGGCCATTCGTCGGCGCGGTAGGAGCGCAGGAGCGGCTGGCGCGCCAGATCCTCCGGATGCTTGACCTGCCTGGCGATGGACGGAATGCAGAGCGCGGAGAGCGGCGCCTCGAACAGCGCTTCCGCTTCGATATCGTGCCAGGCGCCGTTGCCGAAGCGGATGGTGTAGTCCAGTCCCTCCGCGGCGATATCGACCCGGTTGTTGTTGGTCGAAAGCCTAAGATCGATGAAGGGATAGCGTTCGGTGAAATCGGCAAGGCGCGGCAGCAGCCAGCCGACGGCGAAGGTGCCGACCGCGCCGAGGGTCAGGACTTCCCGCATGTGCCCGCCCTCGAAGCGCTCCAGCATTTCGGCCATGCGGTCAAAGCTTTCCTGCAGCGTCGGCAGTAGCGCCTGACCTTCCTCGGTAATCATCAATCCGCGCGGCAGCCGGCGGAAGAGGGTGACGCCGATCCGCTCCTCCAAGAGCTTCACCTGATGGCTGACGGCTGCCTGCGTGACGCAGAGCTCGATCGCCGCGCGCGTAAACGAGAGATGCCGCGCAGCCGCCTCGAAGGCACGCAGCGCGTTCAGCGGCAAATGTGGTCGAACCATGGCAATGGCCTAGTTTGATTCATGTCTATCCGCAGATATCATCGTTTGTCATGCACCCACAAGCGGCCCTAAAACAGCGCCATCGAACTTGACCGGAGCGCATCCATGGCTTTCAGAAATTCCATTCTTCTAGGAATATCCCTCGGATTTTCAGCAGTTTTCCTTGATTTCGCCTCGGCAAAGGCGGCCGAGCCGATCCGCTGCACGGTCGTCATCGATGAAGCGAGCGGCGATACCCTTTATCGTCGGGGAACCTGCGATCAGGCCTTCTATCCGATGTCGACCTTCAAGCTGCCCTTGGCCATGATGGGCTATGACGCGGGCATACTGATCGATGCGGAACATCCCCGCTGGGATTATCAGGAAAAGTTCGATCGTCCGAAGCGGGAGCGGAAATCCGTCGATCCGGTAGTATGGGAAAGGGATTCGATCGTCTGGTATTCGCAGGAGATCACGCGCCGGTTGGGCAAAAGGGCGTTTGCCGATTACGTCCGGCGCTTCGGCTACGGCAATGCCGATGTTTCCGGTGGCCCCGGCAATGCGGATGGCCTGACCGAATCCTGGCTGATGTCGTCGCTGAAGATATCGCCGGACGAGCAGGTCGCCTTCCTGCGCCGGTTCCTGACGGGCGGGCTGCCGATCTCCGAGCACGCCGTCGACATGACGATGACGATCCTGCCGCGTTTCAAGGCGGGAGACGGCTGGGAGATTCAGGGCAAGACGGGCGCCGGCTGGCTTCGCGACAGGAGCGGCAAGGTTGACCGCGACCGCCCGCTCGGCTGGTTCGTGGGCTGGGCCGTGAAGGGCTATCGCCGGGTAATCTTCGCCCGCCTTCTGGTCGATACCAAGCAGCATCGCGGATCGCCGATCAGCTTTGGGGTGCGGGACGGGCTGATTGCGGATCTGCCGAAACTGGCGGAGGGGTTCTGAGGAAGCGCCCGGGCTTGCCCCTCACCCCGCCTCCGCTTCGCTTGGCGACCCTCTCCCCGCACGCGGGGCGAGGGGGGCCGGCGACGGTGCGGCATATCCCTTCTCCCCGTCAAAACGGGGAGAAGGTGGCGGCAGCCGGATGAGGGGCAAATTCACTCCGCCGCGATGGTCGCCGGCATATCGTCGTTTGCCTCTCGCCGGCTGCTATCCTTCTTCCGGCCGAGCCCCGCGAGAAAGCGGCCGAAACGGTCCATCTCCACGAAGATGACGGGCGTGATGAACAGCGTCAGCGCCTGGCTGACGACGAGGCCGCCGACGACCGCGATGCCGAGCGGCTGGCGCAGTTCGGAACTCGCGCCGGTTCCGAGAGCGATCGGCAATGCCCCGAGCAGCGCGCAGAAGGTCGTCATCATGATCGGCCGGAAGCGGCGCACGCAGGCCTCTTGGATGGCGGCGGCTGCCGTTTCTCCCTTCGAGCGCATGGTCTCCACCGCCACGTCGATCATCATGATCGCGTTCTTCTTGACGATGCCGATCAGCATCAGGAGCCCGATAAGGGCAATGATGGAGAGATCGAAGCCGAAGAGTTTCAGCGCCAAAAGTGCTCCGAAGGCCGCCGCCGGTAGTCCGGAAAGGATCGTCAGCGGGTGGATGAAGCTCTCGTAGAGCACGCCGAGCACCACGTAGATGGTCAGCACGGCGGCGAGGATCAGAAGCGGCGTATTGCCTTGGCTTTGCTGGAATATCTGCGCCGTGCCGCCATAGGTGGTGAACACGTCGTTCGGCATTTGCAGGCTCGCCTTGATCCGGTCGATCGCCGCCGTCGCATCGCTGAGCGATACGCCTGACGGCAGGTTGAACGAAACCGTCGTCGAGACGAGCTGGCCGGTCTGGTTGATGGTGACCGGAGCCGTCGCCCGCACGACCTCGGCGAAATTGGAGAGAGGCACGAGCGAGCCGTTGGAGGACATCACGTGGACGTCCTGCAGTATCTGGTCGTTCCACTGCCGGGTATTGTCGAACTCGGTGATGACGTCGTAACTATCGCCGGTGGATTGAATTTCCGCCGCCGTATAGCCGCCGAAGGCCATCTGCAGCGTTTCGCGCAATTGCTGATCGGTGATACCGAATGCGGCTGCCTTTTCCGGATCGACCTTGATATTCGCCTCGATCGCATTGTTCTGGGCGTCGGAGGTGACATCGGTGAAATGCGTGCGGTCGCTTCGCATCGCCGCCTGAATCTTGTCGGACCATTCGTTGGTTTGCGCCGCGTTGAGCGCCTGCACCACGAGCTGGTATTGGCTCGCTGTCGAGCGCCCGCCGAAGCGCAGGCTTTGCTGTGGCGTGATAAAGCTCTTGATGCCGGCGGTCTTCGCCGTCGCCTGCCTCAGTTCGCGAAGCGTCTGCTGCAGGGGAGGGCGCTGATCGCGATCCTTCAGCTCCACGAAGATCGTGCCGTTGTTGAGCGGGCTTCGGCCGTTGCTGCCGACGATCGAGGTCACATGCGCGACGGCGGGGTTCTTCTGAACGGCCGCCGCCACCTGCGCCTGCAGGTCCCGCATGGCGGGATAGGAAATATCCTGGCGCGCCTGGGTCGAGATCGTCAGCCGGCCGATGTCCTCCGTCGGGAAGAAGCTCGAAGGGAGCGTCTCGAACAGATAGACTGAGCCGGCGACCGAGGCGAAGAACAGCAGCATTATCGCTGCCCGGTGCCCGAGGCACCAGCCGACCGATCTGCCATAGGCTTTCAGCGCGCGGTTGAAGCCGGCGTCGAAGACGCGGGCGATCAGGCCCGGGTGATGCTCGGCGCCGGAAAGCCGCGAGCCGAGCATCGGCGTGACGGTCAGCGATACGATCGCCGAGGCGACGATCGCGAGCGTCACCACCATGCCGAATTCGTTGAACAACCGGCCGACCACGCCGCCCATCAGGAGGATCGGGATGAAGACCGCGATCAGCGAGACCGACATGGAAACGATCGTGTAGCTGACCTCTGAGGCGCCCTGCATCGCCGCCTGCATCACAGGCATGCCGTCCTCCACATGCCGCATGATGTTTTCCAGCATGACGATCGCATCGTCCACCACGAGGCCGACCGACAACGTGAGCCCGAGCAGCGATATGTTGTCGATGCTGTAGCCGAGCAGATACATGACCCCGAAGGTTGCGATCAGCGATAGCGGCACGGCAAGTGCCGGAACGATGGTGGCCGAAAGCCGGCCGAGGAACAGATAGATGACGAGCACGACCAACGCGATCGTCAGCATCAGCGTGAACTGAACGTCGTCGATCGCCGAGCGGATGGCGGTCGAGGCGTCGTTCATGACGTTGATCGAAACCGAAGCGGGCAGCTCCTCGGTCAGTTGAGGCAGCTTCGCGCGCACCGCATCCACCACGTCCACGGTATTGGCGTCCGGCTGGCGCTGTATGGCGAGAATGATGGCTGAATTGCCGTCATACCAGCTTCCGGCGTCGGGGTTTCCGACGCTGTCCTGAACCTCCGCCACATCGCCCAGATGGATCGGCGCGCCGTTCGGATTGGCGATCACCAGCGAGCGGAACTCATCGGCATTGGTGCGCTGAGTATCGGCATTGATCGTGAGCTGCTGGGCGCTGTTCTTCAGCGAACCCACCGGCGCCTGGCTGTTGGCACTGGCGATCGCATTGGCGACAGTATCGACCCCGAGATTGCGCGCCTGCAGCTTGGCCGGATCAAGCTCGACCCGCACCGCATAGGTCTTGGTGCCGTAGATCGAAACCTCGGCGACACCGGGCAGGGTGGAGAGCGCAGGCGAAAGCACGTCCTCGGCGATCTCGTCCACCTTGCTGGGCGGCAGGTTGTCGCCGCGCACGGCGAGCAGCAGCACGGGCGCGTCCGCCGGATTGGTCTTGCGGTAGCTCGGCGGCGTCGTCATGTTGTCCGGCAGTTGCCGGGTCGCCTGCGAAATCGCCGCCTGCACGTCGGCGGCGGCCGCGTCGATATTCCGGTTGAGATCGAATTGCAGGACGATCGAGGTGTTGCCGAGCGAATTCGTCGCGCTGATCTCGCTGATGCCGGGAATGGTCTCGAACTTCTTGATGAGCGGCGTCGAGACGGCGGTCGCTATGGTCTGCGGAGATGCGCCGGTCAATTGCGCCGAGACGTTGATGGTCGGGAAATCGACCTGCGGCAGCGCCGCCACCGGCAATAGCCGATAACCCGCCAGACCCGCCAGAACCACGCCGATGGCGAGAAGCGTGGTGGCGACCGGGCGGCGGATGCAGAATTGCGGGATCATCGCGCCGCCCCCACTTCGACCTGCCCATCATTGCCGTTGGCGTTGAGCAGGCTGGTATCCTGGCCACTGGCAAACTCCTCCTTCACCTGCGCTCCGTCCACGAGCTGCACCTGGCCTTCGATCACCACATGGGCGCCAGCCTCGAGGCCGCCGGCGAGTGCGGTATTGCTGCCATTCGAACGCGCCACCGTTACCGGCGTCACATGAACCTTGCCGTCCTCGCCGACCGAGTAGACGAAGGAACCGGCAGCGCCGGGGCTGACGGCGACCGTCGGCACCACGATGTCCTGCCGATCGCTCTGGAAATGGACCGTCACGTTCACCGACTGGCCTGGCCAAAGAGCGCCCGAGGGATTGTCAAACCTTGCCTTGGCCAGAATGGTGCCCGAGGCGGAATCCACCGTATTGTCGAAGAAGCTCAGCACTCCCTTCAGCGGGGCCTTTGCGGAGTTCTGCGGGGCGGCATCGATGCCGACGGTGCCTGCGGCGAAGCCTTCCCGCAGCGCTTCGAGATAGGCCTCGGGCAGGTGGAATTTCACGTAGATCGGATCGTATTTGGCGATCGTCACGACGGCGGCACCTGCGCTGAGATAGGCGCCGGTGCTGACCGAGATATCTCCGAGCCGACCGTCGAAGGGGGCGCGGATATCGGTATTGTCCAGTTCCACCTGATCGGCGGAAATCGTCGCCTTGTCGCTTTCCACGGTCGCTGCCGCGGTATCGCGGGCGGCGCGTGCCTCATCGACGGATTGCTGCGTGCCGGCATTTCCGTTGAGAAGGTTGCTTGCCCTGGCAAGCGCCGTCTCCGCCTGAGCAAGGGTTGCCTGATCGCGCACGAGTACGGCCTTGTCCTTCTCGATCGTGGCCTTGGCCGTGCGATCGTCGAGTTTGGCGATCAGGTCGCCGGTCTTCACGATGGCGCCGTCATCAGCCATGATGTTCAGGATGGTTCCCGCCTGCTGGGCAGCTATGGTGGTGTTTTCGTCCGCATCGGCCCAGCCGGTCGCCGTGACGTCCATGGGCAGCGTGGCGCGGATGGCCGCCACCGTCTTGACCGTCGGCGGCGGTCCGCCCGTGCGGCGGTGCTGCTGATCTCCTCCCGCATTTTCGCCCGTATCGGCGGAAGCCGGATGAATGAAGGAAGAGAGAAAGGGAAGCCTGTCGCGGAACTCCCAACCGGCAACCGCCGCGACGACGATGACGCCTGCCAAAATCCAGAGCTTCTTCATGAGACCGCTCGCTTGTTTCGCCCGATATTCCATCGAGCTGCCTGCATTGCGGCGCAAAAAAGACGGATCTGCCCAGGGTCGTGGGGAAAGCCGCGATCTCAGGTTAAATCTTTGTAATAATGATGCTTTGTGAAGCGGAGTTAATCTAGTTCAACTTCCACGCGGCCTTGCGGCCGCGCCGCGCGCAGAACGCCTCCCATGGATGCCTCTGCGGCTTCCGTCCTCTATATGTTGATCCGTCTTCCGCTCCACAGGAGTAAGGCGCCGGCGATCGCCACCAGCGCCCCGTAAACGATCCAGGGCGTCTGGTTTATCATGAAGCTGGTCGCGGGGTAGGGGAAGAGCCCGGTACCCTGGCCAATCCAGATGAGGCCGATCAGGATCGCGAGAATACCGACGGTCGTAAGGGCGAGCTTTGCGAATGCCATGTTACCAACTCCGGTGGGTCACGCAGGCATCATAGGTGCTGCCTGCGTGGAGAGAAACGGAATTCTAACCGGCTTGACGCGCCCTTAGACCGATTTCGATGCGCCGCCATCGACGCGCAGCATGGTGCCGGTGACGTAGCTCGCGGGTTCGGAGCAGAGGAAGGCGCCGGCGGCGGCGAATTCCTCCACCTTGCCGAGCCGGCCGGCGGGGATCGACTTGACCGATGCGGCGCGGACTTCCTCCACCGTCTTGCCCTGCCGCTTGGCATTCGCGCCGTCGAGTTCGTCGATGCGGTCCGTGTGGATGCGGCCCGGAAGCAGCATGTTGATGGTAATGCCGAAGCCGGCGACCTCCGTCGAGATCGTCTTGTTCCAGCCGACCAGCGCCGAGCGCAGGGTATTGGAGAGCGCGAGGTTTGAAATGGGCTCGAAGACGCCGGAAGAGGCGACGGTGAGAATGCGGCCCCAGCCCTGCTCCTTCATCTGCGGCAGGAAGGCGTTGGTGAGCGTGATGACGCGCAGCACCATGGATTGGAAGAAGGTTTCGAGTTTGTCGGCGGTCATTTCCTCGGCCGTGCCGGGGGTCGGTCCGCCGGTATTGTTGACGAGGATGTCGATGCCGCCGAGCTTTTCCTTCACGGCCGCGGTCATCGCTTCCACGAAATTGTCGTCGGAAAGATCGCCCCAGACCCAATCGGCCTTGCCCTTGCCCTCGGCGTTGATCGTCTTGCAGTTCTCGGCAAGCCGGTCACCGGATCGGCCGACGAGCAGCACGTTTGCTCCCTCGCGGGCGAGCGCTTTCGCGATACCGAGGCCCAGCCCGCGCGAAGAGGCGAGAACGAGGGCGCGTTTGCCGGTGATTCCGAGGTCCATTGTGAAGTCCTTCCCTGACGAAAATCGAATGCTGACTTGTTATAAGCAGGTGATCCGGTTTTGAAAGACCGGTTCAGCCCCGATATGGCTTCTTTCAGAACGGCACCTTGCCGGGATTGAACAGGCCGTTCGGATCGAGGGCTTTTTTCAAGGCCCTCGCCAATTGCTGCTTTTGCGGCGAGACGAAGGTCTCGTAGCCGTAACGCTTTTCGAGGCCGACGCCATGCTCGGCGGAGAAGCTGCCGCCGGCTTCCGAAATGCCGGAATAAACGGCGTTCTCGACGGAGCGCAATTCCTCCTCCGGCAGCGGACCACGCTTGATGAGCGTCAGATGCAGGTTTCCATCGGCGACATGGCCGTAAACGTAGGCGGCATAGGTGGGATCGATCGCCTTCAGCCGTGTTTCGAGACCGGTCACATAAGCATCGAGGAAAGTCGGCGGCACGGAAATGTCGAAGGAGGCGGCATCCGGGATTTCCGCGTAATAGAAGCCGGAATCCTCACGGATATCCCAGAAGCGCCGCGCCTGGTCGAGCGATTGGGCGATGACGCCGCCCTTGAGCGAAAGCGCCTCCCAGAGATTTTCCAATCCTTCTTCGAGCGCGGCTGTGGCCGTCTCGACGGTTTCGCCCGATACCTCGACCAGCAAAGCCGACGCATCATCTTCAAGCCAGGAGAGGTCGAGCGCTTTTAGTCTGGCATGGTCGCGGACATAGCGGGGCCACATCATTTCGGCGGCCTCCAGGGTGATGCCCGGCAGCGACCGGAAATGCCGGATCACCCTAAGCGCCGTTCGCGCATCCTGAACCCCGATCATCGCGGTCGCACGATGGGGTCGCTTCGGCTCAATCTTGAGGACCACGCGGGTCACGAAGCCGAAAGCGCCTTCGCCGCCGATGAAGAGCTGTTTCAGGTCCGGGCCGGCGCTGACCTTCACCACACGGGTAAGATCGCGGAAGATTTCGCCGGACGGCAGCACGGCTTCGATACCCAGGATCTGATGCCGCATGACGCCATTGCGGAAGGCGAGGATGCCGCCGGCATTGGTGGAAACCATGCCGCCGATCGTCGCCGATCCACGCGAGCCGAGATCGACGCCGGTCATGAGGCCGAGAGGCTCAAGCGCGGTCTGAAGCGCCTCGAGCGTGACGCCCGCCTCCACGGTGGCGGTCATCTCTTCGGGATCGATCGCAACGATCCGGTTGAGCCGCGCGGAAGAGAGGATGACCTCGCCGGCCCGGCTGACATTGCCGCCGACGAGCCCGGTGAGCCCGCCTTGCGGCACGATAGCGACGCCGTTTTCGGCGCACCAGGAAATGAGCGCGGCGGCAGCTTCCGTGGAAGAGGGTTGCGCCATGACGCCGGCATCGAAGTTGTTGCTGTGCTCGCCTGAGTGCCGGCTCTTCAACACCTCTGGACCCAGAACGGCAAGATCGGGATGAAGGCCGGTGAGACGTGTGGCAAACTGGTCGGCGTTGAAGGTCATGTTGGGCATGGGCTCGACTGCGGATTCGGTTGCCAATCTCTAAGGCGTGGCAAGGATATGCGCAAACCCTCTTGCTAAGTCATCAGGTTGTATGACAACTAAATGCCCATTGAGTTGCTGAGGACAATTATTGACGCTAACGTAAACGTCAATTATTCTCGCTAAAAAATCGCGGTTCTGTTTATCTGGTCAGAGGGTGTCGCATCCCGGCTCGACAAGCTTTCCGGCTTTTGCCAAGGAGAGGCTGATAAAAGGGAACCCCAAAGTGGAGGTTGATCGATAATGAGCGAAGACATGGAACTCCCCGAACGTGAGTCGATGGAATTCGACGTCGTGATCGTCGGGGCGGGGCCTGCCGGCCTGTCGGCTGCCATTCGCTTGAAGCAGGTCAATCCCGAGCTTTCCGTCGTCGTGCTCGAAAAGGGCTCGGAAGTCGGCGCTCATATCCTTTCGGGCGCGGTGGTCGATCCGGTCGGCATCGATGCGCTTCTGCCCGGCTGGCGCGAGGAGGAAGGCCATCCCTTCGATACGCCGGTGACGGACGACCAGTTCCTGTTCCTCGGTCCCGCCGGTTCGCTCCGCCTGCCGAACTTCATGATGCCGCCGCTGATGAACAATCACGGCAACTACATCGTCTCGCTCGGGCTCGTCTGTCGGTGGCTGGCAGAAAAGGCCGAGGCGCTGGGCGTCGAGATCTATCCCGGCTTTGCCGCGACCGAAGTGCTCTACAATGATGCTGGCGCGGTGATCGGCGTTGCCACCGGCGACATGGGCATCGAGCGGAACGGCGAACCCGGCCCGAATTTCACCCGAGGCATGGAACTGCACGGCAAATACGTGCTGATCGGCGAGGGCGTGCGCGGCTCGCTCGCCAAGCAGCTCATCAACCGGTTCAAGCTGGACGAGGGCCGCGAGCCGCAGAAATTCGGCATCGGTCTCAAGGAGCTCTGGCAGGTGAAGCCGGAGAAGCACAAACAAGGCCTGGTGCAGCATTCCTTCGGCTGGCCACTCGGCATGCAGACCGGCGGCGGCTCCTTCCTCTACCACCTGCACGACAACCTCGTGGCGGTCGGCTTCGTGGTGCACCTGAACTACAAGAACCCGTATCTCCATCCCTTCGAGGAGTTCCAGCGCTTCAAGACCCATCCGGCGATCCGCGACACGTTCGAAGGGGCCAAGCGCATCTCCTACGGCGCCCGCGCGATCACCGAGGGCGGCTTCCAGTCGGTGCCGAAGCTTTCCTTCCCCGGCGGCGCGCTGATCGGCTGTTCGGCGGGCTTCGTCAACGTGCCGCGTATCAAGGGCAGCCACAACGCGGTTCTGTCCGGCATGCTGGCGGCCGACAAGATCGCAGCGGCGATCGAAGCGGGCCGCGCCAATGACGAGGTCGTGGAAATCGAGAACGAATGGCGGGCAAGCCCGATCGGCAAGGACCTGAAGCGGGTGAGGAACGTCAAGCCGCTCTGGTCGCGGTTCGGCACGGCCGTCGGCATCGCGCTCGGCGGGCTCGACATGTGGACCAACCAGCTCTTCGGCCGTTCCTTCTTCGGCACGCTGAAGCATGGCAAGACGGATGCGGAGAGCCTGGAGCCGGCTGCCAAGCACAAGCCGATCGACTATCCGAGGCCGGATGGCGTGCTGACCTTCGATCGCCTCTCCTCGGTCTTCCTGTCGAACACCAATCACGAGGAGGACCAGCCGGTCCATCTGCAGGTGAAGGACATGGACCTGCAGAGGCGTTCCGAATACGAGGTCTATGCCGGGCCTTCGGCGCGCTATTGTCCGGCAGGCGTCTACGAATGGGTGGAGAAGGACGGCGAGCCGACCTTCGTCATCAACGCGCAGAACTGCGTGCACTGCAAGACCTGCGACATCAAGGACCCCAACCAGAACATCAACTGGGTGCCGCCCCAGGGCGGCGAGGGCCCGGTCTATCCGAATATGTGATGAGCGAGCGTTCGGCGATCACCATCAGGCGCGCACGCCCCGCCGATCTCGATCGTATGGCGGAGATCGAATTGGATGCGCACGAGGTCTGGGCGGCCGCCTGCGGCTTTACCGGCGAACCGTCGGTGATGCCCCGCGAGGCGCTGAAGAAGGCGCTTGGTGAAGGCTTGCTGTTCGCCGCCGCCGATGAAGCCGACAGGGCCGTCGGCTTCCTTGCCGCCACGGAGCGGGAAGGCCGGCTTCACATCGGTGAAATGAGTGTCGAGACTGCCTGGCAGAAGAAGGGCATCGGCCGTCGCCTCATGCAAACCGCGCTCGAGGAGGGGCGACGGCGTGGCCTTCCGGCAGCAACGCTCACGACCGATCGCCTGATTACCTTCAACGCGCCCTTCTATGCCTCGCTGGGCTTTCGGGAACTCCCCCAGGCCGAGCTTCCGCCGGACTTGAAAGAGACGCTGGCGGCCGAGGT
>NZ_JBHFJG010000016.1:44645-60722 GCF_057559155.1 Rhizobium moroccans
CGAGATCGAGGCCGGCCTCGATCCTGATCGGCGGATTGCGATGATTGCTCGCCTCGCCCGTTAACGCGCTCGTGATTAACGCCTGCCCTCTCCGGTTAGCATTTCGTTAACCATAATCTTCGTAGCGTACGACTCATGAGGGTATGAATTACGGGGATACATTCATGACGATCTCGCGCCGCGGATTTCTGATCGGGTTGCCTCTGCTGCTTGCCGGATGCGCTTCCAGCGGCGTGATGAACCACCAGGCCCAATATGCCGCCCTGCCGGATGAAGAGCATCCGGTGAAAAGGGTGCCGATCGACAAGATCAAACCGGAACTGCGCCGCCAGGAAGTGGCTTACGAGACGCCCTATCCGGCCGGCACGATCGTCGTCAACACACCCGAACGCCGGCTCTATTACGTGCTCGGTGACGGCCGTGCCATGCGCTACGGCGTCGGAGTAGGGCGCGCGGGCCTTGCGCTGGCCGGCAACGCCTATATCGGACGCAAGGCGGAATGGCCGAGCTGGACACCCACCCAGAACATGATCCGTCGTGAACCGGAAAAGAACCTGAAGTATGCAGGCGGCGTGCCGGGAGGTCCGAACAATCCCTTGGGTGCCCGCGCCATATATCTTTACCGCAACGGCAACGACACCATGTTCCGCATCCATGGCACGAACCAGCCGCAGACGATCGGTCACGCAGTGTCGAGCGGCTGTGTCCGCATGATGAACCATGACGTGATCGACCTCTTCGAAAAGGCCAAGGTCGGCGGCCGCGTCGTCGTCCAGCAGGCCTGAGAAAGCCGCTCTAGCGCGATTTCCAGGCCACGACCATCAATGCGCCGATGACGGTGATGTGCTCCATCACCACATGGAATTCCATCGTCTTGAACGGCTCTTCCATCGCCCAGAAATTGTGGGCGATCGGAATTGTGAGCGCCGTGAAAACGGCGAGCGCGCCGGCTCCCAGCCAGGTCCAGCGATTGAGGATGATGAGCAGCGAGCCGCCGAGCTGGACGATGATCGTCGCGATGTTGAAGAGGGTTGCCGGCTCCAGCCCGAAATGCGCCATCTCCGCCACGCCGGCATCGAAGCCGATGAGCTTGGCAAGGCCGCTCCCCCAGAACATGAAGGTGAGCGCGATGCGCGCCAGATAGCCGAACCAGGTCGAGCCCGTAATGGCCGAAACCGGATTGCCGAAACTGTTCGTCTGAAGCGTAGCCATATGAAATCCCCCGCAGAAAAATGCCCAGGGGGATTTCATAGCTTATCGGCGAGACTTCGGTAAGATGTCGGCCGATGGCTTACGCCTATTTGGCGAGAGATGCGCCTATGGCGTTCCTGGCTCCCTCAGAAACCGGCCATCAGAAACCGGAAAGAACCAGCTTTCCCTTGGTGCGGCCGCTTTCGATCATGGCATGGGCCTTTTTCAAGTTCGCCGCATTGATGGGCCCAAGCGTTTCTGAAAGCGTGGTGCGGATTCTGCCGGCGTCCACCAGTTCCGCCACATGGTTGAGCAGCTTGTGCTGTTCGATCATGTCCGCCGTCTGCCAGACGGGCCGCGCGAACATCATTTCCCAGTGGATCGACAGCGATTTGCCCTTGAACGGGCTGATGCCGATCGGCTGCGTCGGATCGTCGATGAGGGCGAAACGGCCCTGCGGCGCGATCAGTTCGATGATGTCGGCGACGTGCTGTTCCGTCTGTGTCGTGGAAAAGACGAAGGGAGGCGCGCCAATGCCGAGGCCGGCGATCTGCGGCGCCATGGGAGACCGGTGATCGACGGTGTGATGCGCGCCGAGCGACTTGATCCAGTCCTTCGTCTCGGGCCGGGAAGCACTTGCGATGATCGTCAGGTCAGTAAGCTCGCGGGCGAGCTGGATGGAAATCGAGCCCACCCCACCGGCGCCGCCGATGATGAGGATCGCGTTGGCCGCTCCCGATACCTTGTCCTGTACCTTCATGCGGTGGAAAAGCGTCTCGTAGGCGGTGATCGCGGTAAGCGGCAGCGCCGCGGCTTCCTCGAAGCTCAGCGTCTTCGGCTTGGCGCCGACGATCCGCTCGTCCACCAGATGGAATTCCGCATTCGTGCCCGGCCGGTTGATCGCGCCAGCATAATAGACCTCGTCGCCCGGTTTGAAGAGCGTGACTTCCGGGCCGACGGCCTTCACGACGCCCGCCGCGTCATAGCCGAGGACCCGGTGCTGGCCGTTCTCGACCGAGGCCGAGGCCCGGACCTTCGTATCGACCGGATTGACCGAAACCGCCTTGACCTCGACCAGCAGGTCGCGCGCCCTGGCTTCCGGGACGGGCAGTTCGATATCGATCAGCGAGGTTTCGGCGCTGATGGGCTGAGGCTTGTCGAATCCGACTGCGCGCATGGAAAATCTCCTTGGTCTTCCTGTGGTGTTCATTGTGCAGGGACTAGATGGCGCCTATGTTCGAGGTCCGCAAGAATGCACATTTTTGGTGTATAGTGCCAAAAAGGATACCGTAGAGGACGAGGCCATGTCGAAACCCCGCGCGAAATTGACCGATAACTTTCCGGGTTGCCCGGTGGAATCGACCTTGAGTTTCCTCGACGGGAAATGGAAGGGCGTCATCCTCCATCATCTCTTCGAGGAGGGCACGTTGCGCTTCAACGAGCTGCGCCGCCGCATTCCATCGGTGACGCAGCGCATGCTGACCAAGCAGCTTCGCGAGCTGGAAGAGGCGGGGCTGGTGCAGCGTACCGTCTTTCCGGTGGTGCCGCCCCGCGTCGATTACAATCTGACGCCGCTCGGCCAGACGCTGGAGCCGGTCATTGCGGCCCTGCGCCTATGGGGCAATGAGCATGTCGTCTGCCGCGATGGCCGGAAATATATGGTCATGGAGCGGGATGAGGTGCCTTCAGCCGCGGCCTGACGCCTTCCGCTCGAGGCTCATCGATATGGCGAAGACGCAGAGACCCGCGAGCGACAGCACCGAGCCCACATAGCCGGTGGCAGCAAAGCCCCAGCCCCAGGCGATCACCAGCCCACCGAGCCAGGCGCCGAGCGCGTTGGCGATGTTGAAGGCCGAATGGTTCGAGGCTGCCGCGAGCGTCTGGGCGTCGGCGGCCACATCCATCAGCCGCGTCTGCAGGGCAGGGCCCGCGGCGAAGCCGCAGCCGATCAGGAAAACGCAGAGGCAAAGCACCGCCGGATACTGCGCAAAGGCGCCGAAGATGGTCATGACGATCACGTTGAAGACCATCGTGCCGCCGATCGTGCCGTTCAGCGAGATGTCCGCCAGACGCGAGCCGACGATATTGCCGACATTCATGCCGATGCCGAAGAGGGCGAGCACGATGGACACCGTCGCCACCGGCATTTGCGCGGTCTCGGTGGTTGTCGAGGCGATGTAGCTGAAGACGGAGAACATGCCGCCGAAACCGACAGCGGCGACACCGAGCGTCAGCCACACCTGGGCGCGGCCGAAAGCGCTGAGCTCCCTGCGGATGCTGGCGCCTTCCTGAACCTTGTCGCGCGGCTGGAAATACCAGAGCAGCGCCACGGTCAGGGCACCGATCCCGCCGACGAGCAGGAAGGCGGCGCGCCAGCTCATCATCTGACCCATGAACGTGGCAAGCGGGGTGCCGGCAAGCGTGGCGATCGTGAGCCCGAGCATCACCCGGCCGACCGCGCGGGCGCGCTTGTTCGGCGGCACCATGGAGGCGGCCACCAGCGCCGCGACGCCGAAATAGGCGCCATGCGGCAGGCCGGTGATGAAGCGCAGGATCGTGAAGCTCCAGAAATCCGGCGCGATCGCACTCAGGATATTGCCCAGCGCAAAGATGGTCATCAGGATGAGCAGCAGAGCCCGGCGCGTCATGCGTGCCGCCGCGACCGCGATGATCGGAGCGCCGATCACCACGCCCAGCGCATAGGCGCTGATCACATGGCCTGCCTGCGGAATGCTCACCTGATAGGTCGCCGCCACATCCGGCAGCAGGCCCATGATGGCGAATTCGCCCGTGCCGATGCCGAAGCCGCCGACGGCAAGAGCGATCTCGATCAGGATGACGGCAAGCTTCGAAAGCGGCGCGCTTTCGGCAGCGCTGTTCTCCGCGCTGGAGGCGGTCTCATAGGAAACGGCAGTATCGGTCATGGCACGGGAGCGGCTGGAAAAGAGAGGTAGGGAAACAATTCTCGCCGAAAGGCGAGCGCATCATTGAAATGACGAGTTCACCGTATCATCTCGTTGTGCATTGCGGTAGGGCCAAATTTTGCCTTGGCCGGGTTTCACGGCATCGTGCGTAGTGCAGCAAGCCGAGCCGTCTGGTTTAAACCGCAATGCGCAACCAAATGGCAGGTGATCCGTTATGAAGCCGCCGCTATCCCCACCCTTGAGAGCCCCGACACCATGCATTTCGTAGCCGTCTTCAACCGCGATGGCGGTACCTTTAGGACCACGGACATGGACGCTTATTGCGATCATGCCGTCGGCACCTTCAGGGCGGCGGGCCACGAGATCGAGTGCCATGTGGTCTCGGGCGATCAGGTGGTCGAGACCATGGAAAACGCGGCCTCCATCTCCGGCGTCGATGGTTTGATCGCCGGCGGAGGCGACGGTACGATTTCGGCGGCCGCCGGAATTGCCTGGAAGAGCGGCACCATGCTCGGGGTAGTTCCGGCCGGCACCATGAACCTGTTTGCCCGCTCCTTGAAATTGCCGCTGGACATCTGGCAGGTGCTGGGCGCGCTCGCCAACGGCGAGGCGGACAATATCGATATCGCCAGCGCCAACGGCAGGAGCTTCGTCCACCAGTTTTCCGCCGGCCTGCATGCCCGCATGGTGCGCTACCGCAATTCCATGACCTTCGGCTCGCGGCTCGGCAAGATAAGGGCAAGCACGCGCGCGGCCGTCGGCGTCATGTTCAATCCGCCCGAGTTCGAGGTGGAGTTCAACGCAGAAGGCCAGACCGGCCATCGCAAGGTTTCGGCGATCTCGGTTTCCAACAACGAGTTCGGACCGGATCCGCTGATGTATGCCGATAGTCTGACGCGCGGGCATCTCGGCTTCTACATCGCCGATCCGTTGACGCCTGCCGGCGTGGCGAGGCTGGCCCTCGATATCCTGCGCGGGAAGCTGAAGGAAAACGCTTCGGTGACCGCCATGACGGCCACGGAAGTGGAACTCCATTTTCCCCGCGAACGTCACGATATCCGCTGCGTCATCGATGGCGAACTCCTGCCGATGGACCGCGACGTGAAACTGCGCATCCATGCCGGCGAGCTGAAAGTGCTGGTCAGCGCTCCGCAGCAGCGCGCGGATGAAGAACAGTTCGGCAGCGGGATTTGAGAAGACGCGGCTGCTAGGCCGATGACACGACCTGGTTCCGGCCGCGCGCCTTTGCCTGGTAGAGATTGATGTCCGCAGCCTTGAGGCAAGCTTGGGAATCAAAGCCCCGCTCGCAGTAGAAGGCGCCGATGCTTGCCGAGACTGCAACAGCTGTGCCGGAAGTGGAATGAATATCGAGGCGCTCTATGCGCTCGCGCATTTCCTCGCACCGTTTCAACATGTCCCGGCTCGTGGCGCCGCCTTGAAAGAGAGCGAATTCCTCGCCGCCGAGCCGGCCGGTTATGTCGAACTGGCCTCGATAGGCGGCGAGTATATGGCCCACCCGGCGGAGAACGTCGTCGCCGGTCGCATGGCCATGGAGATCGTTGATCGACTTGAAATGATCGAGATCGAAGAAGATCAGCGCTCCGGTCATCCCCTTGCGGCTGAAAGCATCCAGCTCTTCCAGAAAAGCGTTCCTGTTCAGCACGCCTGTAAGCCCGTCCCGGCGCGATTGTTGCCTTAATTGCTCATAGGCAAAGGCTAGTTTTTCCAGTGCGTCCGCGGTTGCCGCCTCGGCTTGCCGGACCCTTTCCGATTGCCAGAAATGCAGCGCGGAAGCGGGAATGGAAATCACAAGCGGGCAGAGGATGGTCATGACCAGCCCGGCGCCGGCGACTTTTCCGCCCATCATCGGAACGAAGATGAATGAAAGAGCCAGCGATGCCAGCATGGAAAAAAGACCGGTCAGCAGTGCTTTGACTAGGACTCTACGCATGGACAGCGCCGGAAGCTAAGAACTATTCCGCCTCCTTAAGCGCCATGACTTTAAGATAGATGAAAAATCGACCTTTTTATTTATGAGATCGGTGCCCGGTCGATCAAATCCGCGGCAGATAGGTCTGGTAATCGAAATCCGAGACGGTGCGCAGGTAAGTGATCGCCTCCTTGCGCTTGGTGTCGCCGTAGAGCTTCTGGTAGGCCTCTCCGAACACATCCCTGATGAACGGCGAAGCGGAAAAGTCCTCGACCGCCGTCAGGAAGTCGTGCGTCAGCCGTCTTGTGCCTTCGGGCGGCTGCTTGCCGGGCTCGGTGGCAGGGCCGGGATCGAGCGTTTCGTCTAGCCCGAGCAGCATGCCTCCCAAGATGGCCGTCAGCAGCAGATAGGGATTGGTGTCGGCCCCTGCGACCCGATGCTCGATGCGCGCGGCCGGGCCTTGCGCGTCGGGGATGCGGACCGCGGTTCCGCGATGGCCGTAGCCCCAGTCGATATCGACGGGCGCGAAGGAACCGGGCTGGAAGCGGCGATAGGAATTGGCAAATGGCGCAAAGATAAGCTGCGCATCGCGCATCGTGTCGAGCATGCCGGCACAGACGGATTTCAGCAGCGCCGGATCGCCGCCCCTGGCGTCGAGCACGTTGTTGCCGTCACGGTCGATGACGCTCGCATGTACGTGTAGCCCGGAGCCCGCCTGATCCGCATAGGGCTTGGCCATGCAGGTGGATTTGAGCCCATGCCGCTTCGCGGCCTGTTCGGCGATGCGTTTCAGGTAGATGCAGTCATCGGCGGCCGCCAGCGCATCCGCCCTGTGCAGCAGGTTGATTTCGAACTGGCCGGGACCGAATTCGGCCGTCGTCGCATCGGCAGGCAGGCCCAGCGCCTTCGTCCAGGCGCGCACCGTCTGGAGATAATCGTCCAGCGCGTCGACGGCACTCATGTCGTAGAGCTGAAAACCGTTCGGCTCGTCGCGATACATGAGTTTTGCGGGCGGGCGGGGCCGGCCGGTTTCCCGCCAGTCGTCCTGCACCACGTAGAATTCCAGTTCGGTCGCCACCACAGGCGTCAGGCCACGGTCCTCGTAACGCTTCAGCATGGCCGCGAGAATGCCGCGGGGGTCCATGAAGCTCGGGGAGCCGTCCATCTCGTGCATGGTGGCGAGCACCTGCTTCGAACCTTCCGGCGCCCAGGGCATGGGGGCGAGGCTGCGCTCGTCGGGAATGCAGACGCCGTCCGGATCGCCGATGGTGAGCGAAAGCCCCGTAATGTCGTCGTTGTCGTCGCCCCAGATATCCAGCGATTGGGTGGAGGAGGGCAGCCTCACCGCGCCGTCCCAGACCTTCTTTTCCTGCTCGAGCGGGATCTGCTTGCCGCGAAGATCGCCGTTCATGCCGACGAGAAGGATTTCGATGCGGGGAGGGGCTGTTTCTGCGGCCATGAGTTCGTTCTTCTAAGGGTGTTGCCGAAAACAGTTCGTAGCCGATAAGAATTGGCGGCACAATCAGAGCCTTCGGCCAGGGAGATACGCCGTGAACGACAAGCCCGCGCTTTCCAATCTCGCCGCGATCGATGCCGCCCATCATCTTCACCCGTTTTCCGACATGAAGAAGCTGAATGCGGCGGGCACGCGTATCATCGAACGCGCGGAGGGTGTGCACATCTACGATTCCACCGGCAAGAGATACCTGGACGCCTTTGCCGGGCTTTGGTGCGTGAACGTCGGCTATGGCCGCAGGGAGATCGCAGAGGCCGCCTCTCGGCAGATGCAGGAACTGCCCTATTACAACAGCTTCTTCGGCACCACGACGCCGCCGACCACTCTTCTTGCCCAGAAGATCGCCTCCCATACCGACGGCAAGCTCAATCGCGTCTTCTTCACCAATTCGGGCTCCGAGGCGAGCGACACCTGGTTCCGTATGGCGCGCGTCTACTGGAAGGTTCTCGGCAAGCCGGAAAAGACGTTGGTGATCGCCCGCCGCAATGCCTATCACGGCTCGACCGTCGCCGGCGCCTCGCTCGGCGGAATGAAATGGATGCACGAGCAGGGCAATCTGCCCATCGAGGGCATTCACCATATCGGCCAGCCCTACTGGTATGCGGAGGGCGGCGATCTCTCTCCCGCCGAATTCGGTCTCAAGGTTGCCCGCGAACTGGAGGAGAAAATCGATGAACTCGGCGAGGATCGCGTCGCCGCCTTCGTCGCCGAGCCGATCCAGGGGGCTGGCGGCGTCATCATCCCGCCGGAGACCTATTGGCCGGAGATCGCCCGCATCTGCAAGGCGCGCAACATCCTGCTGGTCTCCGACGAGGTGATCTGCGGTTTCGGCCGGCTGGGCACATGGTTCGGACACCAGCACTACGGCTTCGAACCGGATCTGGCGCCGATCGCCAAGGGGCTCTCCTCCGGCTATCTGCCGATCGGCGGCGTTCTGATGAGCGATCGAGTAGCGGAGGTGATGGTGGAGGAGTTGGGCGATTTCTATCACGGCTTCACCTATTCCGGCCATCCGGTCTGCGCCGCCGCCGCGCTCGAGAACATCCGCATCATCGAGGAAGAGGGGCTGGTCGAGCGGGTGCGCGATGATATCGGCCCTTATTTCGCAGCCGGACTGAAGTCGCTGGAGGATCATCCCATGGTCGGCGAGGTTCAGAGCGTCGGCTTGATCGGAGCGGTGCAGCTTGCTGCCGACAAGAAGACCCGCGAACGCTTCAAGGACGGCGAGCGCGCCGGTGTCGAGGTCCGCAACCATTGCCTGACCAATGGCCTCGTCCTGCGGGCTACGGGCGACCGCATGCTCTATTCGCCGCCTTTGATCGTTACCCGCGCCGAAGTGGACGAGATGATCGACACCACCCGCAAGGGCCTCGATCACGGCTGGAAGGTGATGGGGGAGTGAAATCGGCCATCGTCGCGAAAATGGCGACGATCATTGCTCCGGCGGATAGGCCCAGACATAGCCGAAGGTGAAGAAGTCGTCGCCATCCCCGTAGTGATAGGGCAGGGTGACATGGCCGGTGACCGTTTTCGCCGCCGGTGACTTGGCGGCGAGCCATGCGGCAAGGTTCTGCGGCAGCGGCGTCTCCTCGCCATCCCGCTTCCAGATCAGCAGGATCGGGTGCTCCCTATCCCAGGGATAGGAGGGCTCGAAACTCTGATAGCCGGGAACGGTGACGGGAATGCCGCTTTCGTGAAGACGTATATTACCCGCCATCTGCATGTCGTTCGCGGCAATGATCGTGGGCTGATGCGGCCCTTCCGACAGGATTTTCGTGACGGCGGGCCCGTAGGGGACGTTCACCTTCTCGTAGTCGTCGTCGGTCCAGGAATCGAAGGGAACCCGCAGGGTCAGCACCCCGATGACGAGAACGGCGATAACGGCAGAGATCCCGAGCGTGCGCTTCAAGGCGCCTTCGAGTGTCGGCCTGCCGGAGGCTTCGATCTTGAGGCAGAGATAGAGCGGCAGAACCAGGAAGAAGGGCGCGAGCCAGCGGTCCTTGATATGCGTCGCCCCGGTGAACAGGATCATGCAGGCGAGCGCGATCAGAATGATCACCATCATGCGGCCGATCAGGCGCGTCCAGATGTTTTCCGCGCGAAGGGCCTCGCGAAGCCCTCGACCGAAGATCACGGCGAAGAGCGCCAATGTCAGGGCACAAAATCCCACCAGCGCGAGCGCAAGCGACAACAGGCCTTCCGCCCGCGTTGCCAGCAGGCCGGCATTCTCTTCTATATGCAGTTTCCCCAGCGTGCGGCCCGTTGCGACATCCATATGCTGGAGGAACCAGAGCCCATGAGGAGTGACGATCAGAAGGGTGATCGCGATCGTTGCCAGCATGCGCCAGTCGAACAGGCGGCGGCGAAACTCCGCCTCCATCATCGTCGCGAGCAGCGCGGCGGCCGGAAGAAGGGCGAAATTGTATTTTGAAATCAGCCCTATGCCGATCGCGGCCCCGGTCAAGGCATAGCCTATGAGCGAAGGCGTCTTCAGAGTCCGGGTGAAGCCGTAGAGAAACAGGCAGGCGGCAAATATAACGGCGACCGTATGGGTCAGATCGCGCTGCGCCTCGAAACTTACTTGCGGGATAGTCAGCAGCCCCAGCGTGGCGATGATCGCAAGATCCCTGTTCTGCAGCAGTCGGTTGGCGGTCAGGCCGTAGAGCAGATAGGAGAGAAACAGCAATCCGTTCTTGAGCACGGAAAGGCTGGCGACCGAAGCGCCGGTGAGGGAAACCACCGCATATTGCAGCCAGTTGTAGAAGGGCGGCTGGGTATCGTAGCCGACCGCGAACCACTGGGCGAGGAAGAGCTGCTGCCCCTCATCGAGTTCCAGCGATCGCGGCAGACTGAGCCTGGCGACCACCTGCAGCACGAAATAGCCCGCGAGCAGCAGGTAAAGCAGTGCCGGCTGTCGTCTCAGGGCTTCGACCATCAGCCTTCTTTTCTATGGGTCGCGCGTACGATGTAGAGGGGTGCGTTTTCGCTGCCCATATAGCTGCGCGTGATGAGTTCTGCGACGATACCCGTGGTGATCATCTGCATCGATGACAGGAACAGCACGACGCCGGCGAGCAGAAGCGGCCGCGTTCCGATATCTTCTCCGAGGATGAACTTCACATAGGCGAGATAGAGGAAGATCACGCCGCTTAAGAAACCGAGCACCAGCCCGATCATCCCGAAGAAATGGCCGGGCCGCGCCTTGAAGCGCATGAAGAACAGCACCGACAGAAGGTCGAGGAAGACGCGGAAGGTGCGCGAAATGCCGTATTTGGATTCACCGAACTGCCGCGGATGATGGGTCACGACCGTCTCGCCGATGCGCGTGCTCGGGATCACGCTCGCCACCCAGGCCGGGATGAAGCGGTGCATGCCACCGATGATCTGCACCTGCTTGATGATCGAGGAGCGGTAGAGCTTCAGGCCGCAACCGTTGTCGTGGATGTTCACGCCGGTCACCCAGCCGATCAGACGGTTCGCGCACCAGGAGGGGATCTTCCTCAGCACCAGGGCGTCCTGCCGGGCCTTGCGCCAGCCGGCAAGCAGGTCGAGGTCGCGCGCCTCGAGTTCCGCTATCATCGCAGGGATATCGTGAGGGTCGTTCTGGAGATCGCCGTCGAGCGTCACGATCAGGCGGCCCTGCGCGGCATCGAAACCGGCCTGGTAGGCGGCGGCCTTGCCGAAATTGCGCTGGAACTCGATGATCTTGAGGTCCAGTCCCTCGCGACCGAGATATTCGCGCGCGTAGAGAAGTGTCCGGTCGGTGCTGCCATCGTCGACGAGGATCAGTTCCCAGGGCTTGCCGAGCCCCTTCAAGGCATCGCAGACCCTATCCAGCATGGGACGGAGGCTTTCCTCCTCGTTCATGACGGGGATAAGGACCGTCAGCTCGTAGGGATAATAATCCACGGGCTGCGGATGTGTTGCTGCGGACATTTGGTGCAAGGCGGTGGCTCCGGAAAATACTGGCCTTTCGTTCGGCGTTTGTTATACGAACGCCCGAGCCCATACAACGCCAATCTCCAGAGATACCAATGGACAAGATCGAAGAGGAACGGCGGCCTTCGGCCCTTACGCGCCATCGGCTTACGCTGATCGCTGCGGCTTGCGTTATCTTGTACGCCGGTTTCCTCCAATATGTCTGGGGCTGGTCTTCCCTGATCGCCGAGTGGCATGCCGTCGGCTACGGCACGGTCGCGCTTGCCATGCTTCTCCTGGTCTCGACCTATTTCGTCCGGGCCTACCGCCTGTACGATTATTTCCCCTCGCAGACGAAGGGGAGGTTCGTGGAGGTCTTCCATGTCACTCAGGTGCACAACATTCTAAACATCATGCTGCCCTTCCGCAGCGGAGAGACGAGCTTTCCGCTCCTGATGCGCAGCGAGTTCGGCGTTGGCCTGCTGCATGGCACGGCGGCGCTCTTGGTGATGCGGCTGCTCGATCTTCACGCCTTGCTCGCGGCAGGTGGCCTGGGACTCGTTCTTCAGGGGAACCGGCCCTGGCTGGAGTGGCCGCTATGGATCGCCTTTCTGGCCGCGCCGCTCGTCGCCTTTTTCATAAAGGGTCCGCTTTTCGATTTTGCGCTGCGCAAATCCTCCGGCAAGCCCCACAGGATTCTCGAAAGTATTCGCGAGGGGCTTCCGGCGGATGCCGGGGTCTTCGTGCGGGCCTGGGTGCTTACCATCGTGAACTGGGGAACCAAGGTCCTGGTGTTTGCCTGGTGCCTGCGGCTGCTCGGCGTTTTTCCGATAGCGGCCAGCTTCGGCGGCGCGCTTGGCGGAGAGCTTTCGTCCGTGCTGCCCTTGCACGCGCCGGCCGGTGTCGGGACCTACCCTTCGGGGATTGCCGCGGGTGCTCTCCTGCTCGGCGCGGACAGGGCGGCCCCGGCCGTCGCAACGCTCGCGAAGGCAAGCGTCAACATGCATCTGATCATCATCGTCTCCGCCCTGATGGGAGCGGCGCTGTCGATACTGATGGCGCATGGGAAGCGCCGGCTCGCCGCCGGCGCGTGATAGTGAAGCCGGCCGCGGCCGACTACTGGAACGCCGTCTCGTAGAAGCTGCGCAGCTTGCGCGAATGCAGCTTCTCGACAGGCATGGCCGCCAGCTTCTGGACGGCGCGGATGCCGATCTGCAGATGCTGGCTCACCTGGGTGCGATAGAAGGCCGTCGCCATGCCCGGCAGTTTCAATTCGCCATGCAGCGGCCGGTCCGAGACGCAGAGCAGCGTGCCGTAGGGCACGCGGAAGCGGAAGCCGTTCGCCGCGATCGTCGCCGATTCCATGTCGAGAGCGATCGCCCTCGATTGCGACAGGCGCTTCACCGGCCCGCGCTGGTCGCGCAGTTCCCAGTTGCGGTTGTCGATGGTGGCGACGGTCCCGGTGCGCATGATCCGCTTCAGCTCGAAGCCCTCGTAGCCGGTGACTTCTTCGACAGCACTCTCCAGCGCCTGCTGCACCTCGGCGAGCGCCGGGATCGGCACCCAGACGGGCAGGTCGTCGTCGAGCACGTGGTCCTCGCGCACATAGGCATGCGCAAGCACATAGTCGCCGAGCCGCTGGCTGTTTCGCAAACCCGCGCAATGACCCACCATCAGCCAGGCATGCGGACGCAGCACGGCGATATGGTCGGTGATCGTCTTGGCATTGGACGGGCCGACGCCGATGTTGACGAGCGTGATCCCCGCATGCCCTTCCTTCTTGATGTGATAGGCCGGCATCTGCGGCATCCGGGCAGCGATCGTCGTTTCCGGCTTGTCGGAGCCAGCCGGCGTGATGATGTTGCCGGGCTCCACGAAGGCGGTGTAACCCTCGCCGCCGTCGGCCATCAGCTTGCGCGCCCAGGCGGCGAACTCGTCGATGTAGAACTGGTAGTTCGTGAAAAGCACGAAATTCTGGAAATGCTCGGCGCTGGTTGCCGTGTAGTGGCTGAGCCGGGCGAGCGAATAGTCGATCCGCTGCGCGGTGAAGGGCGCAAGCGGCGCGGGCACGCCGGGCACTTCCTCGTATTCGCCGTTGGCGATCAGATCGTCGGTATTGTTGAGATCCGGCGTGTCGAAGAGGTCGCGCAGCGGGATATCGGAAAGGGCTGCCGCGGACGCTTCCACATGCGCGCCGTCACCGAAGGCGAAATGCAGCGGTATCGGCGTCGTCGATTCCGAAACCTTCACCGGAACGCCGTGGTTTCGCATCAGAAGATCGAGCTGTTCGATCAGGTAGTGCCGGAAGAGCTTCGGGCGCGTGACCGTGGTCGTGTAGACGCCCGGCGCCGTCACATGTCCGTAGGAGAGGCGGGAATCCGCATGCCCGAACGAGGTCGTCTCGATGCTCACCTGCGGATAGCAGGCCCGGTAGCGGCCGGTGATCGGAGCACCTTCCGCCAATGCGCCGAACGCGCCGTTCAGGAACTTCGTATTTCGCTCGTAAAGCTCGATCAAAGCCTCGACGGCCTGTTCGGCATCATCGAAGACACGCGGCTCATAGGGGCTGGGGCTGATGAAACTCAAAGGAGATAGCGAGAAGATTCGTGTGTTCATGCGCCATTATATGCTGAAGTCGTTGACAAGCAAACGACGTCGAGAGGCCGCACCCGGAATTCCTCACTGATCCATGCATCAGCCAGGCTCTGCCTCAGAGTAGGGCGACGCAGCCCGGCATGGCCGAATGGTGGCAAGGCGCGACGCTGCCGAGAACGCGATGGCCGCGGTCGTTGCTTGCGACCAGCGCGGAGAAGGAAATCGCGAAAAGCGCCACGATCAGCGTCATGATTGCAAAACGGCGTGCGATGACAGACATGGTCGTCTCCCAGATCCAAAGACGGCAGAATAAGGGCGACGGGCTGAACCTCGGCTGAGAGCCCGGTTCATCTCATGTTCACTATCGTTACATTGCGTGATCTGCGAGTGCGCATGCGGTTTTCACGAAAAAAAGCCGGCCTGAAATGGCCGGCTTTCGTGTTGTTTGCCTCCGCACGATGGATGCGACCGGTGCGGAAAGCGGTATCTTGAAGGAACTGCTTTAGTCCTGTGGACGCAAGGCTCCCTCATAAAAGTCACCGCGGTCCTGGGAGCCGTCGATATAGGTGTCTGCAGGCCCCTGCGATCTCCACATCATCTGGCTACCGCCATCGATGCTACCGGTCGACATAGGGTCTACATAACGGCCCTCATCGAGGTTCTGCCGCTCGGTATTCAAGGAAGGCCGATTGTCAAAACGATCGCCATAGACGGTGCTCTGGGCGAAGGCCGAGCCCGCAAACGCTGCGGAAGCGAGAAGAGTGGCTGCAATGCCGGACTTGAGATAGGATTTCATTGCTTTGTCCTTTCCATGCGTTTCGGCAGCAAGGCCACGGATATCGCCATGGCTTGCCTGATATTAACCGGCAGGAATGGACATCGTTCCGTGAAAAGCTGAGTTTCCTGCTCACGATGTGGACAGAAATTTTCAAGGGGTCGTGAGGTGGGTTCTGCGGCGCTCCGGCCACACCTCTGAACCAAGAGAGCAAGAATAGTTCAAGATCACGCCGTGTTCTCGTTGATTCGATCGCGGCGCTATTCTAAGCTCGCATTGATGTTACCGCTCGTATCCGGCGATGACATCGCACAGCACCGGAAAGGCGATTGCGACCCGCCTTTTCCAATCGGTGTCTTGAATGAACTGCGAAAAGCCAGTCGCTGAGCGGCTGGCTTTTTTCTGCGCTTTTTCTATTCGGACCCTCGAACGAGGCTTGTGCCTCGATGAGGAGAATTCCGGCTTAGTTCGGGCGGGTTGCGCCCTGGTAATAGTCGCCGCGATTGACCGATCCGAGCGAATTGTCGAACGTGTGGTTGCCACGGGTGGTCTGCTCGAAGCGGGTATAGCCGGTGCCGCCGATGCTGCCCGTGTGACGAGCGTCGACATGCGACTCGGAGGCGTTCTTGTCAGCGCCCTGGTAATAGTCGCCAGCAGCGAGAGCGGCGCCGCCAAAGGTCGTCGAAGCGACAACGGCAGCAATGATTGCCAAAGACTTGGTCATTTTGCGTATCCTTTGAGTTTTGGAGGTCTCCCGGCACCTAAGGTTTGCGACCGGTGCGGGGAGACCGTGTGTCCTGAATGAACTGCGCCGATTAGTTCGGGCGGTTCGCGCCTTCGTAGTAATCGCCACGATTGATGGTCTGATCGTTCTGGGCGAGTACCGAGTGGTTGCCGCTGTTGATGCTGCCGGTGTGGCGGGCGTCGACATGCGACTCGGAAACGTTCTTGTCAGCGCCCTGGTAATAGTCGCCAGCAGCGAGGGCGGCACCGCCAAAAGTCGTCGAAGCAACAACGGCAGCAATGATTGCCAAAGACTTGGTCATTTTTCGTATCCTTTGAGTTTTGGAGGTCTCCCGGCACCTAAGGTTTGCGACCGGTGCGGGGAGACCGTGTGTCCTGAATGAACTGCGCCGATTAGTTCGGGCGGTTCGCGCCTTCGTAGTAATCGCCACGATTGATGGTCTGATCGTTCTGGGCGAGTACCGAGTGGTTGCCGCTGTTGATG
>NZ_JBHFJG010000017.1:0-15939 GCF_057559155.1 Rhizobium moroccans
GAGGATGACGAACCTTGAGGTTCTGCAAAAGGTGCCAAACTCGAGGTCGTGCCTTGGGGTACACCCAGCAGTACCGCTCTCGGTGTGGTCTCCAGTGATCCTGGCCTCAGTGATACCGTCCTCGGCGGCTGATCGGGGCACCCTTGCTCGAACCTTCTCTTTCGTCATCCTCGGGCTTGTCCCGAGGATCCAAGCACAAACAACAATCATGAGACGGCAATGGTCCTCTCCGTGGCAAACTCCCTCCGATCTTCCTCGTCAGAGGGAGATGCCGTCGGAGATGACGGAGGGATAACAGCTCCGCAAAATCAGCCTGTGTGTGTCGAGGCACCCCCTCTGCCCTGCCGGGCATCTCCCCCTCAAGGGGGGATCGATATACCGCGCTGCCGCCGTTCACCCTCGCCCCGGGGAGAGGGTGCGCCGAGCGAAGCGGAGGCGGGGGTGAGAGACACGCAAATGAACGCCGGCCCCGATTAAAATCGACCGTATGGAAGGGCAAGTCTTGTTGCCGATGCCGGCGAGTGGAAGGGGTTTCTGTCGCGAATGAAGAGCTTGAATGCCGCCCGAACGCTTTATTCATGATCCATTCAGCACTCATCCGGAACAATCAAGCGATCTCGGGCATTTAACGTGCCGGATCAACCCGTCTCGCGATGAGAAGGGCGTATCGAACAAGAACATCGTTCCTTCAGGAGGACATCCCTTGAAACGCATAATGATGAGTGCCGCGGCTTTCTGCGCCCTGCTCGTGGCGCCGTCGATCGCGGACGCAGCAGTCAGGGGCTTTGCGACGGCCAACGTCAACATGCGCTCCGGACCCAGCACCGGCTATCCCGCCGTCACCGTCATCCCGGTGGGCGCGCCCGTCACCATCAATGGCTGCATGAGCAGCGTCAACTGGTGCGACGTTTCCTTCGTCGGCGGCCGCGGCTGGGTTTCCGGCCGCTACGTGCAGGCGGAATACCGCTCCGACCGCGTCTATATCGGGCCGGAATACTACCGTCCGCTCGGCATCCCGATGGTCACCTTCGACGTGGATACCTATTGGGGCCGCTACTATCGCGACCGCGATTTCTACCGCGACCGCGACCGCTGGCGCCGGTATAGCGGCGGCGACTGGGATCGCGGGCCGGATCGCCGCCCGCCTCCACCCCCGCCGCCGCGCTGGGAGCGCGACCGTGACCGGGATCGCTGGGATCGCGACCGGGAGTGGGATCGCGACAGAACCCGCGAAGAGTGGCGTGACCGCGATCGCGATCGTGATCGCGACCGGTCCCGCGAGGAATGGCAGCGTGACCGCGAGCGGCAACGCGAGGACATGAACCGCGACCGTGATCGCCAGCGCGAAGAGATGAATCGTGAGCGCGAGAGAGATCGCGAGCGGGCCCAGCAGCGCGAGCGCGAAAGGGATCGTGATCGTGACCGGGACCGCGCCAGGGAGCGGGATCGCGGCGATGCTCTCAGGGGCAGCGGCATGGTTCCCGGTGCCCGCGGTGGCCTCTGCGCAGCAAACGACCAGCGCTGCATCAACGGCGACTGAGCGCTTCCAGATATCCAAGGACGGCGGCGGGGCTTCTGGGCTCCGCCGCCTCATGTTTTTCATGCCAATGCAGGGCCCTGTGGTGTGGGCCCTCATATATGAGCTGCCCATTGCGCGGCCCCCGCCTTTTCGCTAAGAGACCCCCGCAACTTTATGCCTTCGTCACAGAGGCGGTTTGAAAGCAGACGCTCCCCCAAGGTTTCCGGGGCGCGAACGGGTGGTATTGGTCAGTTATGGCTCGCATCGTCATGAAGTTCGGCGGCACGTCCGTCGCCAATCTCGAACGCATCCACAATGTCGCGCGCCATGTGAAACGCGAGGTCGAGGCGGGCCACGAGGTGGCGGTCGTCGTATCGGCCATGTCGGGCAAGACCAACGAACTCGTCGGCTGGGTCGAGGGGATGCCCAAGGTGACGGGCGCCAACTCGCCCTTCTACGACGCGCGCGAATACGACACGATCGTGGCTTCGGGCGAGCAGGTGACCTCCGGTCTCCTGGCGATCGCGCTGCAATCCATGGGCATCAACGCGCGCTCCTGGCAGGGCTGGCAGATCCCGATCCGCACCGACAGCGCCCATGGCGCAGCGCGCATCCTGGAGATCGACGGTTCCGATATCATCAAGCGGATGGGCGAGGGGCAGGTGGCTGTGGTCGCCGGCTTCCAGGGGCTCGGCCCCGACAACCGCATCGCCACGCTCGGCCGCGGCGGTTCCGATACGTCCGCGGTGGCGATCGCCGCGGCGGTCAAGGCCGACCGGTGCGATATCTATACGGACGTGGACGGAGTATATACGACCGATCCGCGCATCGTGCCTGCCGCCCGTCGGATGAAGAAAGTCTCCTTCGAGGAAATGCTGGAAATGGCATCCCTCGGCTCGAAGGTCCTGCAGGTGCGTTCGGTCGAGCTTGCCATGGTCTTCAAGGTCCGCACCTTCGTGCGCTCCAGTTTCGAAGATCCCGATGCGCCGGGCATGGGCGACCTGCTTAACCCACCCGGCACTTTGATTTGCGACGAGGAAGAAATCGTGGAACAGGAAGTCGTCACCGGCATCGCCTATGCCAAGGATGAAGCGCAGATTTCGCTCCGGCGCCTTGCCGACCGCCCCGGCGTATCCGCCGCGATCTTCGGCCCGCTCGCCGAAGCGCATATCAACGTGGACATGATCGTGCAGAACACGTCGGAAGACGGTTCGAAGACCGACATGACCTTCACGGTTCCCTCCGGCGACGTGCAGAAGGCGCTCAAGGTTCTGGGGGAGAACAAGGAAACGATCGGCTTCGACGTCGCCCAGAACGAATCAGGGCTGGCCAAGGTTTCGGTGATCGGCATCGGCATGCGCAGCCATGCGGGCGTGGCCGCGCAAGCTTTTAAGGCACTTGCCGAAAAAGGCATCAACATAAAGGCGATCACCACCTCGGAAATCAAGATTTCCATCCTGATCGACGGCGCTTACTCCGAACTCGCCGTTCGGACTTTGCATTCCACCTACGGTCTGGATAAGAGTTGATTGTGAGCCGGCTCGACGCGCTTTGATTTTTCCTCGGCGCGGCGTATTCGGATGTGAGACGTCGTTTCGGGAGAACTATGGCCGATGAGAGATCTGTCGGCGGGTCCACGCGTTCTGCTCAGGCGCCTGCGCGAATTGATGGCGGAGCCGCTTGATCCGCAGGAGCGGCTTGACCGGATCGTCCGTCAGATCGCCAGCAACATGGTGGCCGAGGTCTGCTCGGTCTATGTGCTGCGCTCCGACGGCGTGCTCGAGCTCTATGCGACCGAGGGCCTGAAGAAGGAAGCCGTCCACCTTTCGCAGCTGAAGATGGGGCAGGGCCTCGTCGGCACCATCGCCGCATCGGCCCAGCCGCTCAACCTTTCCGACGCGCAGGCGCACCCCGCCTTCCGCTATCTCCCGGAAACGGGCGAGGAAATCTACCATTCCTTCCTTGGCGTTCCTATCTTGAGAGCCGGCCGCACTTTGGGCGTTCTCGTCGTCCAGAACCGGGCCAGCCGAAACTATCGCGAGGACGAAGTCGAGGCGCTTGAAACCACGGCAATGGTAATCGCCGAGATGATCGCGACCGGAGAACTTAAGAAGATAACCCGGCCGGGCCTCGAACTCGACCTCACCCGCGCGGTGACGATCGAGGGAGACGGTTATAACGAAGGCATCGGATTGGGCCACGTGGTGCTGCACGAGCCGCGCGTCGTCGTAACCAATCTCCTGAACGAGGACGCGGAAAACGAGATCACGCGGCTTGCCGAAGCGCTGGGTAGCTTACGCATATCCATCGACGACATGCTGTCGCGCCGCGAAGTCGCCCAGGAGGGCGAGCATCGCGAGGTGCTGGAAACCTATCGCATGTTCGCGCACGACCAGGGCTGGGTGCGCCGCATGGAAGAGGCGATCCATAACGGGCTGACCGCCGAAGCGGCGGTGGAGAAGGTGCAGAGCGACACCAAGGCGCGCATGCTGCGCCTGACCGATCCCTATCTGCGCGAGCGCATGCACGATTTCGACGACCTCGCCAACCGGCTGCTTCGGCAGCTCACCGGGTATAGCGGCCGCACGGTCGATGAGGGCTTCCCGAACGATGCGATCGTACTGGCTCGCGCCATGGGCGCGGCGGAGCTGCTCGATTATCCGCGCATGAACCTGCGCGGCCTGGTGCTGGAGGACGGCGCCGTCACCAGCCATGTGGTGATCGTGGCGCGCGCCATGGGCATTCCGGTGGTCGGCCAGGCGGCCGGCGTCGTCGCGCTCGCCGAGAACGGCGATCCGGTCATCATCGACGGCGATGACGGGCAGGTGCATTTGCGGCCGATGGTGGACCTGCAGAAGGCCTATGGCGAGAAGGTGCGGCTGAGAGCCCGCAGGCAGGAACAGTTCCGCGCGCTCCGCACGGTTGAGCCGGTCACCAAGGACGGCAAGCGCATAAGCCTGCAGATGAATGCCGGCCTGATGGTCGACCTGCCGCAGCTTGCCGAATCCGGCGCCGACGGCATCGGGCTTTTCCGGACCGAGCTGCAATTCATGATCTCCTCGACCATGCCGAAGATGGAGGAGCAGGAGGCCTTCTACCGCAATGTGCTGAGGCAGGCGGCCGGCCGGCCGGTGACCTTCCGCACGCTGGATATCGGCGGCGACAAGGTGCTCCCCTATTTCCGCAGCCATGACGAGGAGAACCCGGCGCTCGGCTGGCGGGCGATCCGCCTTTCGCTCGACCGGCCGGGACTGCTGCGCACGCAGCTGCGGGCGCTGCTGAGAGCCTCGGCGGGAGCCGAGCTGAAGATGATGCTGCCGATGGTGACCGAGGTTGCGGAAATCCATGCGGTGCGCGAACTGATGCAGAAGGAAGTGCAGCATCTTTCGAAGTTCGGCTACGGCCTGCCGCGCAAGCTGCAGTTCGGCGCCATGCTGGAAGTGCCGGCGCTGATGTGGCAGCTCGACGAGCTGATGGCGGAGGTGGATTTCGTCTCGGTGGGATCGAACGACCTCCTGCAGTTCACCATGGCCGCCGATCGCGGAAACGCCCGCGTCTCCGACCGGTTCGACAATCTGGGCAAGCCGTTCCTGCGTATCCTGCGCGATATCGTGCGGGCTTCGGAGCGGAACAACACGCCGGTCACGCTCTGCGGCGAGATGGCGGGCAAGCCGCTCTCGGCCATGGCGCTGATCGGGCTTGGTTTCCGCTCGGTCTCGATGGCGGCGACCTCGATCGGGCCCATCAAGGCGATGCTGCTTGCGCTCGACGCGGACAAGCTCTCGGCCGAACTGCATGCCGTGCTCGACGATACCGGATCATCGGAGCCGGTGCGCGACCTGCTGGTCCGGTTCGCCGAGACCAATAACATCCCGGTTTAGCGGGCAACAATAACAAGAACGGAGTAGGTCAGGGTGGCGAAGCTTCCTGTTGAAAAGATGCGTGAACTGGAGCGCCGCTTCGGCGAGATCGAGGCGCGCATGTCCGCGGGGCCTTCCGCCGAAGTTTATGTGAAGCTGGCTTCGGAATATTCCGAGCTTCAGCCGGTGGTGCGCAAGATCCGCGATTACGAGAAGGCGGTCGCCGAGGTGGCGGGTCTTCGTGCCATGCTTGCCGACAAGGCGACGGACCGCGAGATGCGCGAGCTTGCCGAAATGGAGCTGCCGGAGGCTGAGGAGAGTGTCGAGGCGTTGGAAAAGGACATGCAGATCCTTCTCCTGCCGAAGGATGCGGCCGACGAGAAGAGCGCCATTCTGGAAATCCGCGCCGGCACCGGCGGCAACGAGGCGGCGCTCTTTGCCGGCGATCTGTTCCGCATGTATGAGCGCTATGCCAGCACGCATGGCTGGAAGGTGGAAGTGCTTTCCGCCAGCGAGGGCGAAGCGGGCGGCTACCGGGAAATCATCGCGACGGTTACCGGGCGCGGGGTTTTCTCGAAGCTGAAGTTCGAATCCGGCGTGCATCGCGTCCAGCGGGTGCCGGACACGGAAACGCAAGGGCGCATCCACACCTCGGCGGCGACCGTGGCGGTGCTGCCCGAGGCGGAAGAGATCGACATCGAAATCCGCCCCGAAGACATCCGCATCGACACGATGCGCTCCTCCGGTGCGGGCGGCCAGCACGTCAACACGACCGATTCCGCCGTGCGCATCACCCACCTGCCGACCGGCCTGGTGGTGACCAGCTCGGAGAAATCGCAGCACCAGAACCGCGCCAAGGCGATGCAGGTGCTGCGCTCGCGGCTTTTCGACATGGAGCGGCAGAAGGCCGACAGCGAGCGCTCCGCCGACCGCAAGAGCCAGGTCGGTTCCGGCGACCGTTCCGAACGCATCCGGACCTATAATTTTCCGCAGGGGCGGGTGACCGACCACCGCATCAACCTGACGCTCTACAAGCTCGATCGCATGATCGAAGGCGAGATCGATGAACTGGTCGATGCGCTGATCGCGGACTACCAGGCGGGCCAGCTCGCCCGGCTCGGAGAGAACCAGAGATGACGAGGCTCGACGCCGCAGTGGCCGAGGCCCGCGCCAGGTTTTCGGCGGCCGGACTTGCTGATGCGGCGATCGAGGCACGGATGCTGATCGGCGGACTGCTAGGGCTCTCCAATACGGAGGTTTTCACCGGCGGCGACCGGCTGTTGACCGAGGCCGAACAGGAGAAAATCGCGCAAGCGGTGGAGCGGCGCTTGAAAAGGGAGCCCGTGCACCGCATATTAGGGATACGTGAATTCCATGGCATGGAGCTCCTGATCTCGAAGGAGACATTGGAGCCTCGCCCGGACACCGAAATCCTGGTGGATTCGATGCTGCCTCACGTGAGGCGGATTGTCGCAGGGAAGGGCTCGGCCCTCCTGCTCGACATCGGTACGGGCACCGGCGCGATTGCGCTTTCGTTTTTGAAGGAATTTCCGCAACTTAGCGGGGTTGGAAGCGATATCTCGCAAGACGCGCTCGAGACCGCCGCACGCAATGCGGAACGGCTGGGAATGGCCGCAAGGTTCCAAACGGTGCGCAGTACATGGTTTGAAAATATTTCGGGGCGCTTTGACATAATCGCGTCAAATCCCCCATATATACGCAGCGATGTTATCCCCGCACTGGAACCGGAAGTCCGGGATTTCGATCCGCTGGCGGCGCTCGACGGAGGGCCCGATGGACTCGATGCCTATCGCGCGATTGCCGCGGAGGCAGGAAATTTCCTCCAGGAGGACGGCGTATTAGGCGTCGAGATCGGATTCGACCAGAAGCGAGCCGTCACCGACATTTTTGCTTCCCATGGCTTTGTGCTTCGCGAAGCGGTGCGCGACTATGGCGGCAATGATCGGGTGCTCGTGTTTTCAATCGATCGGCAATGATGTTGACCAGCGAAAGAAAAGGCTTGGATTTCCGGATGAAGCGGGATAGCGTGACAGCACGCATCGGGGCGGCTGGGAATGAACAGCGATTCGTTCGGGTTATAAGGTCAACCCCAAAGCCTGCTCTTTTCGAAGAGTTGCGAAGGTTGAGCAAACCCGGTGCGTGATTCAGTTAATTCGACTTTCACAAGCGGCAGGACGCTTTTTCCGCCCTGTGCGCGGCGCGCGAAGTCTTGCTCCGGCTCGACGCTGGAACGGCCGCGCGGCCCTTTACCAGCGATGACAGATTATCAGCGTAGACAGAGAATTGGTGAACGATAGATGAGGCCAGGACAGCAGAACAAACGCGGTCGAGGGCGCGGCAGCAACAATGGCGGCGGCGGCGGCGGTAACAACAACAACTTCAACCGCAAGGGTGGCAATCCGCTGACGCGGACTTACGATAGCTCGGGTCCCGATCTGAAAATCCGCGGAACCGCCCAGCATATCGCCGAGAAGTATTCGGCTCTGGCCCGCGATGCCCAGAGCTCCGGCGACCGGGTGATGGCCGAGAACTATCTCCAGCACGCCGAGCACTATAACCGGATCATCGCGGCCGCCCAGGCCCAGATGCAGGAGCGCTTCCAGCGCGACGACCGCCACGACTACAACGACCGCGACGGCAATCTGGATCAGGACGATCTGGATATGGCCGATACCGATGATACTGGCTCGTCGCAGCCGGTGATCGCCGAAGCGCAGCCGGAGCAGCCGCAGGAACAGCGCAACGAGCAGCGTTCCCGCGAAGGTCGCCCCCGCGACCAGCAGCCGCGCCGCGAGCGCCGTCCGGAGCCCGCTCCGGCCGCCGAGGCCACCGACGATGGCAGCGGCCCGCAGCCCGTGATCGAGGGTACGCCGGCGGAAGTCGCCGTCGAGGAAGAACAGCAGGCAGAAGCCGCTCCGCGCCGCCGCCGCAATGCCGGCAATCGCGCGCGTCGTCCGCGCCGCGGCGAGACCGCTGACGAGGGCGAGGAAGCAGCAGCCGGTTCCGCCGACGAGTCAGGCGAATCCGGTGAAGTCCCGCAGCCGCCTATATTGGCTGCTGCCGCTTCGGAATAAGCGCAGGCTTCAGAGACTGACAAAAAATAAAACTCCGGCCGAAAGGCCGGAGTTTTTTTCGTCTTGAGGAACCGCGTTGATGTTTCGCGCTGCCGCTTGACTCACTCATAGCTCGTCGGTTATGGATTTCTCATAGCCAACGAGTTATGGGTTTGTTATGTCTGAACCCCACGATGTCCTTTTCAGAACACTTGCCGATCCGACGCGGCGGGCCATTTTCGAGCGGCTCTGCCGCGACGGAGACCAGACGGTTGCGGCCCTGACGGCCGGGGCCGGGGTTTCCCAACCGGCCGTCTCGAAACATCTCGGGGTTCTGAAGCAGGCGGGGTTGGTTCGCGACCGCCACCAAGGACGGAACACGCATTATAGCGCCCAACTCGACGCGCTCGCGCCGCTGATCGACTGGACAAGCCAGATGACCGGCTTCTGGCAGGGCCGGTTCGACGCCCTGGAAGACTTGCTCAAAAGGATGGACCAATGAACGAAATGTCGACCGAAACGCTTTCCGTCGTTCTCGAACGAGAGGTGTCGTATCCGCCGGAAAAGATCTGGCGCGCGCTCACGCAACCGCATCTGATCGAGGAGTGGCTGATGACGAACGATTTCAAACCCGAGAAGGGGCATCGTTTCAATCTTCGCGCCGATTGGGGCGCCGTCGACTGTGAGGTCCAGGCGATCGAGCCGCACAAGATACTGGTCTATAGCTGGGATACCAAGGACCTCAAGAGCACCGTCACCTGGACGCTTACCCCCACGGATAGCGGAACCCAGATCCGCATGGAGCAGTCGGGCTTCCGGCCGGATCAGCAGCCGTATTTCCGGGGCGCCCATGCCGGTTGGCCGAGGTTCCTCGACGCGATGGAACGGGTTCTGGAGCGGCTGGACTGAAATCCAAGGGAACTTTTTTGCGCATGTCGCGCAAAACCGCTGCACACTTTTGCGCGACATGCGTCAGATTTCGTTTTTAGGGAGGTCGGATTGAACTGGAACAAATGGATTCGGCAAGTCCACCGTTGGCTGTCCGTCATCTTTACGGTGACCGTCATCGCCAACTTTGCTTCTTTCGGGCTGGCGGGAGAGCCTCCCGCCTGGGTGGTCTACTCGCCATTGCCGCCGCTTTTCCTGCTGCTGTTCACCGGGCTCTACATGTTCGCGCTGCCCTATGCCGATATGTGGCGCAGGGCACGGCGTGCGGTCGAAATCGAGTGAACGGATTGGCGGGCATAGGGTCAGGGTAAAGGCACGGGATCGCCCGGATAGCGAAACTCCAGGGTTGCGGGAACCTCCACCACCCGCGGGAGTTCCAGGGCAATGCCAGATCCCGCTACCTATGCCGCATTTCTCGGCGCCGTGCTTGCCTATCAATTGTCCGGAGTGGGTCCGGACATGATGCTCGTCATCAGCCGTGGCATCGGGCAGGGGAGAAAGGCCGCTCTTGCCACGGCCTTCGGCTGCGTCGCGGCGGGCGCAATTCAGATACCCCTGCTGGCAATGGGTCTTGCCACCGTCATCATATCCTCGCCGCCGCTCTACAAAGCCATGCAATTGATCGGCGCGGCCTATCTGATCTATCTCGGAATACGTTTCCTGGCCGCCGGCGGGAAGACGGCCTCGGGCGACATGCAGGATCGTGTCGGGTCGCCGTCGCTTGCCGGCTCTTTCCGGCAGGGCGTCATCTGCAATCTGACAAATCCCACGGCGCTTTCCTTCATGCTCGCGGTCCTTCCGCAATTCGTGCACCCGTCCGCAGGCTCCGCGGCGCTGCAGTTTTTCGTTCTCGGTGCGACAATGAAGCTGACGGGACTGCTCATTCTCGGCACGGTGGCTCTGACGTCAGGGGCGTTCAAGGATTGGATGTCGCGCAACACGTCCTTCGTGGTCTGGCAACAGCGTATCGCGGGCGGCATCATGATCGCATTCGGCGTGAGACTGCTGCTTTCTCCCGCTTCGCCCTCCCTTCACCGCTGAGCCGTTCCGGCTGACGGCGGAGCCAGATGGCCAGGGGCGAAAAGCTATCCGGCTGATCCTTTAAATCCGTGAAATCACCTACCATATCTCCGTCAGCGCCGAGTTGATCGGCGGGGGCTCGCCTTCGGGGAGCCCGATCTCAACCATCGGCCTGTGCCTCAGGAAGGGCAGGGCGATTCAGGAGGTATAGGCATGAATATAGAGAAATATTCCGAGCGCGTGCGGGGCTTCCTGCAATCGGCGCAGACCCAGGCGCTGGCCTCGGGTCACCAGCAGTTCGCGCCCGAACACGTATTGAAGGTTCTGCTCGACGACGACCAGGGCATGGTGGCCTCGCTGATCGAGCGCGCCGGCGGCAACGCCAAGGAGGCGCGCATCGCCAACGATGCGGCGCTCGCCAAGCTGCCGAAGGTTTCCGGCGGCAACGGCCAGATCTATCTTTCCCAGCCGCTCGCCAAGGTGTTTTCGACGGCCGAAGAGGCAGCCAAGAAGTCTGGCGACAGTTTCGTCACCGTCGAGCGGCTGCTGCTTGCGCTTGCCATCGAAAGCTCGGCCTCGACCTCCGCGAGCCTGAAAAAAGCAGGCGTGACCGCGCAAGGGCTGAACCAGGTCATCAACGAGCTGCGCAAGGGCCGCACGGCCGACAGCGCCAATGCCGAACAGGGCTTCGACGCGCTGAAGAAATATGCGCGCGACCTGACGGCCGAAGCCCGCGAAGGCAGGCTCGACCCGGTCATCGGCCGCGACGACGAGATCCGCCGCACGATCCAGGTTCTTTCCCGCCGCACCAAGAACAACCCCGTTCTGATCGGCGAGCCCGGCGTTGGCAAGACGGCGATCGCCGAAGGCCTGGCGCTCAGGATCGTCAACGGCGACGTGCCGGAAAGCCTGAAGGACAAGCGGCTGATGGCGCTCGACATGGGTGCGCTTATCGCCGGCGCGAAATATCGCGGCGAGTTCGAGGAGCGACTGAAGGCGGTGCTCAACGAGGTGCAGGCCGAAAACGGCGAGATCATCCTGTTCATCGACGAGATGCACACGCTGGTGGGCGCCGGCAAGTCCGAAGGCGCTATGGATGCCTCGAACCTCCTGAAGCCGGCGCTCGCGCGCGGCGAGCTGCACTGCGTCGGCGCCACCACGCTCGACGAGTACCGCAAGCATGTGGAGAAGGACGCCGCACTTGCCCGCCGGTTCCAGCCCGTCATGGTGGACGAGCCGACGGTCGAGGACACGATCTCGATCCTGCGCGGGTTGAAGGAAAAATATGAGCAGCACCACAAGGTCCGCATCTCGGATTCGGCGCTCGTGGCTGCCGCGACGCTTTCCAATCGCTACATCACCGACCGTTTCCTGCCGGACAAGGCGATCGACCTGATGGACGAGGCCGCCTCGCGGCTGCGCATGCAGGTGGATTCCAAACCCGAAGAGCTCGATGAGCTCGACCGGCGCATCATCCAGCTCAAGATCGAGCGGGAGGCGCTCAAGAAGGAAACCGACAGCGCCTCGGCCGACCGCCTGGCGCGCCTGGAAACCGAACTCACCTCGCTCGAGGAAGAGGCGGATGCGCTGACCGCCCGCTGGCAGGCGGAAAAGCAGAAGCTCGGCCTTGCCGCCGACTTGAAGAAGCAGCTCGACGAGGCCCGCAACGAACTGGCGATCGCCCAGCGCAAGGGCGAGTTCCAGCGCGCCGGCGAGCTTGCCTATGGCGTGATCCCGGGGCTCGAAAAGGAGCTGAAGGAAGCCGAGGAGCGCGACAGCGCCGCCGCATCTATGGTGCAGGAGGTCGTGACGCCGGACAATATCGCCCATGTGGTTTCCCGCTGGACGGGCATTCCCGTGGACAGGATGCTGGAAGGCGAGCGCGAAAAGCTTCTGCGCATGGAGGACGAGCTGGCGAAAGCTGTCGTCGGCCAGGGCGACGCCGTGCAGGCGGTCTCGCGTGCGGTCCGCCGCTCGCGCGCCGGCCTGCAGGACCCGAACCGGCCGATCGGCTCGTTCATCTTCCTCGGTCCGACCGGCGTCGGCAAGACGGAGCTGACCAAGACTCTCGCCCGTTTCCTCTTCGACGACGAGACGGCGATGGTGCGGCTCGACATGTCGGAATACATGGAGAAGCACTCCGTGGCCCGGCTGATCGGCGCGCCTCCCGGCTATGTCGGCTACGAGGAAGGCGGCGCGCTGACGGAGGCCGTTCGCCGCAAGCCCTACCAGGTCGTGCTGTTCGACGAGATCGAGAAGGCGCATCCGGACGTGTTCAACGTCCTCCTGCAGGTGCTCGACGACGGGCGCCTGACGGACGGGCAGGGCCGCACAGTCGACTTCAGGAACACGATCATCATCATGACCTCGAATATCGGCGCGACCTATCTCACCGAATTGCCGGAAGGCCAGGACGTGGAAGCGGTGCGCGAGCCGGTGATGGAGATGGTGCGGGCGCATTTCAGGCCGGAATTCCTGAACCGCGTCGACGAGATCATCCTCTTCCACCGCCTGCGCCGCGAGGACATGGGCGCGATCGTCGACATCCAGATGAAGCGGCTGGTTTCGCTTCTGGCGGAGCGGAAGATCGTTATCGACCTCGGAGAAGACGCCCGCGACTGGCTGGCGGCCAAGGGATACGATCCGGTCTATGGCGCACGGCCGCTGAAGCGGGTGATACAGAAGTTCATCCAGGACCCGCTGGCCGAGCAGATCCTCGGAGGGCAGATCCCGGATGGTTCGATGGTGGCGGTGAGCTCCGGTTCTGACCGGCTGCTCTTCCGCGTCGAGCGCGACGTCAGCGAAGCTGCATAAGCCGGAGCGTCGAGAAACGAACGAAAGGCGGCCCACAAGGCCGCCTTTTTCGTCGTACGCTATGACTTACCGAAGCTGATATTACCGGCTGGCGACTTTGTCCGATTGCCCGCTCGTACCGAGCAGCGCATCGACGCGCTTGCGCTCTTCCTCGAAGCGGGCGAGTTGGCGACCGGTGAGCGAGCTGCCGCCGGGAAGGCGGATCTTCATCGCGTCCACCTTGGTGCCGTTGACGATCAGCTCGTAATGCAGATGCGCGCCGGTGGACTGGCCGGTCGAGCCGACATAACCGATGACCTGGCCCTGGGTTACCTTCGCGCCGGGCCTGACGCCCTTGGCGATGGCGCTCTGGTGATTATAGGAGGATTCGTAGCCGTTGGCATGCCGCACGATAGTCTGGTTGCCGTAGCCGGAAGACCAGCCGGCCGATTCCACGACGCCATTGCCGGTCGCGATGATCGGCGTACCGCGCGGTGCAGCCCAGTCAGTGCCGGTATGCATGCGCGAAAAGCCGAGGATCGGATGGCGCCGCATGCCGAAGCCCGAGGTCAGGCGGCCGTTCGGCACGGGGTTGCGCAACAGGAACTGCCGGATGCTCTTGCCCTCGGCATCATAGTAATCCACCGAGCCGTCTTCCGGGTTCTGGAAGCGGTAGAAGCGGGTATGCGTGTCGCCGAAACGGGCGTTGACGTAGAGCAGCTCGGATTCACGGGTCGCCTGACCCTTCTCGTCGGCCACGGAGAAGAAGGCCTCCACGCTGTCGGTCGGCTTCAACTGCGCCTGCAGGTCGACGCTGCTCGCAAGCAGCTTTACCAAGAGGCCGGTCATATCCGTCGTCATGCCGTAGGAGAGGGCGGCGCGATAGATGCCGTCATAGACGCGCGGCAGTTCCCGGCCGGCTATGATCTGCGGCGGCTGCTCGCTGAAGGCCGATGCGACCGCATCGAGCATCTGCGGTTCATGCCCGTCGACGAAACGTCCGTGGTCATCGACCGCCACCGTCACGACATGATCGCCGCGGTGATAGACGCTGGCGCGAACGACCAATACCATGTCGCCTTCCTGAAGCACGCCGATGCGCAGCACGTCACCGGTGGAGAGTTCCTTCTTACCGAGGCGCTGCTCCAGATAGGTTCCGATCTCGTCGGCCTTGCCCTTGGGATAACCCACTTCCGTCAGCGCGGCGGCAATCGGCATGTCGCGGCGGATGGGGATGACGTCGTCGGCATATTCCCGCGTCTTCGGCGTGAACGGCTCGGAGGCCGAAACGGTCATGTTCTGCTCGACGATGCGGGCGGCCAGTCCGGCGGTGATGTCGAGATCGCCTTCATTGTCGGCGGAGAAGCGGCGCGGGTCCACGTAATAGAGCGCGGAAAGCTGCGCATTGCCATCCGCCAGGACCGAGCCGTTGGAGCGGACATTCTCCTCCACCTCCTCCAGCGTCATCGAGGGCGCGTATGCATAGGTCGCATCCTTCACGGGGAAGGCGACAGTCTGCAGGCTGACCTCTGATTCGACTTCCGAGCCATAGATCGCGCCGGTGCGGCTGGCCGCGGGGGAGCTTTCGGCGGAGGCGAAGATCTTCAAGGGATCGAAGGAAGGATAGTCTTCCTGAGCCACGTGATTGACCGCGAGGTTCATCTTCACATGGGCGAAAGGCTTGCGGCGGATGACTTCCTTATTGCCCTCGTGAACGACGGTGGCCACTTCCATGACCTTCCGGTCCGTCGGCATGGCCACGATATTGCCGCCGAGCAGACGGCCGCCGCGGGAAACCTCGCCATCCCCATCATCGGCGGGAAGAGCGGCGGATGCCTCGGCGGGTATCGCGAGCTGCTGGCGGCCGTCGAGAGCGGCAAACAATGCGACGCCCATAAGGATAGAAGAGGTGATGCCCGTCAGGAAGGTTCCGGAGAGCCAGCGAAAGGAAATCTCACGCCGGTCGGGCGCGCGCCTGCCATCGGCAAGGATCGGCGGTTCGTTGCCAAGCGAACGGATCATACTGCGCGCCGTCGTCATCCGGTTCGTCAAATCCCCTTGGTACTGCCGGCAGATCGAGCCCCCCGCGCCGGACGTGGGCCAAACATGTGCCCGTTTCGGCGCCGGGAGTCAAACTCTCCGCGGCGGCATACGCCTCTTGAAATCGGGTTGCGAATCCCCATCTAAAGACTGCTAATCATGAGATTGTGAATTTGTCGGGGCAGTTTCGGGGCGTTCCACAGGAAGCGTCGCGAGCGGCCCGGGAAAAATGTCGTGGAAGCGGCTCCTTTTCCGGACAAATTCTGAGTGGTTTCGAATTTTCCAAGAAAAATCAGCTACTTGTCAGATTTCTTGGATTTTTGAAAACAACGCTGTTGACTTGTTTCCGGGGCTCCGCTTATAACGCCGCTCACTGAACGAGGGCGGCGGCGCTGCTGGCGACGAAGTCCTTTGTTCTAGAGAAATCCTAGAGATTGGCTGACGCTGATTGGAGCCGGGTTTAGAGTTCGGCTTAGGGATTTGGTGACGTCTGGTTTTCTGGATGTCTGTTATTTGACAATTGAATATGAGAAGAAAGAGAAACGTGGTCGGCGGCGTCTCGCGGGGTCCTTTATGGGATCTCATTGAAGACAAAGTGACGGTCACGTTTTGACAAGAGAACACCTTGTTTCTTTTGGTTTCACTGCCTTTCGCCATTCCTTGCGGAATGACGGGAGCTGAAACC
>NZ_JBHFJG010000018.1:0-11481 GCF_057559155.1 Rhizobium moroccans
GGTTTCAGCTCCCGTCATTCCGCAAGGAATGGCGAAAGGCAGTGAAACCAAAAGAAACAAGGTGTTCTCTTGTCAAAACGTGACCGTCACTTTGTCTTCAATGAGATCCCATAAAGGACCCCGCGAGACGCCGCCGACCACGTTTCTCTTTCTTCTCATATTCAATTGTCAAATAACAGACATCCAGAAAACCAGACGTCACCAAATCCCTAAGCCGAACTCTAAACCCGGCTCCAATCAGCGTCAGCCAATCTCTAGGATTTCTCTAGAACAAAGGACTTCGTCGCCAGCAGCGCCGCCGCCCTCGTTCAGTGAGCGGCGTTATAAGCGGAGCCCCGGAAACAAGTCAACAGGACTCGATCAGAAAAAATCAAAAAAGTGACAAACTTCTGATTTCAAAGGGAAATTGACGATTTTCCGGGCGGAGACACCTTTTCATCATTTGGTAAGAAAGCTTAACGTCCCGGACGACTACATGAATGTCTGGGTTTGCCGCTCGAAGGGGTTGCCCGTGGCAGAATCCTTGTGTGTCCGGTGCAAAACATGCGATATCAGCCGGACACAATTTCCCAGCCTGTGGGCTATCCAACCAGAAAGCGGTAGAATTGCGCGTCCTCGACCAAGCCACCATTCCCGAACTGCCGAACCACTATCAGGGCAAGGTCCGCGAAAACTACGACTTGCCGGATGGCCGGCGCATCATCATCGCCACGGACCGGCTCAGCGCTTTCGATCGTATTCTCACGTCCATTCCCGACAAGGGACATGTGCTGACTCAGACCGCACGCTACTGGTTCGAGGCGACACGGGACATCTGCCCCAATCACGTGCTGGACTATCCGGATCCGAACGTGGTCATCGGCCGCCGCCTCGACATCCTGCCCGTCGAGATCGTCGTGCGCGGCTATCTGGCGGGCACCACCGGCACGTCCCTGCTCACGTTATATAAGAAGGGTGAGCGCAATATGTACGGGCTTTCCCTGCCGGATGGGCTGAGGGACAACGAGGTGCTTCCGGAACCGGTTATCACCCCGACGAGCAAAGCATTTGACGGCGGTCATGACGAGCCCCTCACTCCGAAGGAAATCGTGGAGCAGGGACTTCTCACGGCCGCTCAATGGGAGCAGCTTTCGCACTATGCGCTTGCGCTCTTCGCGCGCGGCCAGAAGCTTTCGGCTGAACGCGGGCTCATCCTGGTCGATACCAAATACGAGTTCGGCACGGATGCCGAGGGGAATATCGTGCTTGCCGACGAGATTCACACGCCCGACAGCAGCCGCTACTGGATGGCCGACAGCTACCGGCAGGCATTCGAGGTCGGCTCCCGACCGAAAAGCTTCGATAAGGATTTCGTTCGGGCATGGGTGGCGGAGCGGTGCGACCCTTACAAGGACGACATTCCCCCCATTCCCGCCGAGCTGATCGAGGAAACCGCGACGGTCTACCGGACCGCCTTCGAGATGATCACCGGCAAGCCGTTCATTCCGGATACCGGCGGCGTGACAATTCTCGACCGCATCAGAGAGAACCTGAAACCCTATTTCACCGCGAATTGATCGCTCTGTGGGAGCCGGAACGGAGCTGTTGAAGAGAACGACATTGCGCAGACCCAGACGAAAAGCAGAGGAAACGCGCGAGGATATCCTCGCCACCGCGGAAACGCTTTTTCGCGAGAAAGGCATCTCCGGATGCTCGATCGCCGATGTCGCCCATGCTCTGCAAATGTCGCCCGCCAACGTCTTCAAGCATTTCCATTCCAAGGCTGCGCTCGCCGATGCCATCTGCGAGCGTCACATCGATCTCATGATCGGCCGTTTCGGAACGCTGGATTCCTCCGCTCCGGCTCCCGAGAGGCTTTGCATAGTGGTGCGCAAGCTGATGGAAGCGCATCTGAAGGATATCCGCGAGAACCCGTATCTTTTCGAACTGATTCTCCTGATGTCCGAGGCAAACCTGCCAAGCGGCCGTCATTACAAACAGTTGATTGAAGCTCTCTTCCTCGACCTTATCCGCGAGGGGATCGAAAGCGGTGTCTACGACGTAAGTGACCCGGAAACCCTCAGCCGGCATGTTGCAAGCGCCTTCGCAAGCGTATTGCATCCCATACTCCTTGCGAAAACCGACATCGAGGAACTGCATGACCGATGCGATGGACTAGCTCGCCTGATCAATGCTGCACTGCAAAGTTCGCTTGCAAAGTGACGATATTTAATTTACGTCACTTTGCCGTCGAAGCGGCACACCAGGCCGGCATTTGTTGGTGGCCACTTCCGCGACCGACAAAAACGGCTTAATTTCCCGATCTTCTGCCGCCGGCGAACGAATCGCGCCGGGGCCGATGCCCCCGACGCCCTTGCTGGATGAGACCATGACCGGACGCAAGTTTACCCTTCCCCTGCTTTTCGCCCTGGCACTCGCCGGCTGCAGCGATTCCGGCCAGAACGGAGCCGGCAACCCGGCTGGAGGAGCCGCAGCGGAGCGCCCGCCATCGCCCGTCAGCGTGGTCACGATGAAGAAGTCCGAGCAGCCGATCACCCGCGTTCTGCCGGGCCGCGCCGTGGCCTATCAGTTGGCCGACATCCGACCGCGCGTGACCGGTATCGTCCGGGACGTGGCCTTCAAGGAAGGCAGCGACGTCAAGGCCGGCGACATCCTGTTCCAGATCGAGGACGATACCTATGCGGCGGAAGTAGCGCAGGCGCGCGCCAGCCTCTCCAAGGCGGAGGCAAGCATTCCGAGCGCCCAGGCCAACTTCGCCCGCTACGAGCGGCTGGTCAACAGTGGCGCGACCCAGATCGAGTTCGAGAATGCCAGGGTGACGCTGCTGCAGGCCCAGGCGGATGTGGAGCAGGCGAAAGCAGCCCTGGAGGCCGCCGAGATCAACCTCAACCTGACGAAGGTCCGGGCTCCCTTCGACGGCATCACCTCGATCTCCAACGTCGACATCGGCAACATCGTGACGGCCAACCAGACGACGGCACTCACCACGCTGCGCCAGCTCGATCCGGTTTACATCGACCTCACCGAATCGAGCACCAATCTTCTGGAACTTCGATCCGCAATGGCTTCGGGACGGCTGAGCAGCACGCCGGGCGAAGCCGCGATCAGGTTGACCCTGGAAGACGGTACGGAATATCCGCACGCGGGCAAGCTCGACATGGCCGAAATGGCGGTAAGCGAAACGACGGGCACCTACCAGATCAGGGTCCTGTTCGAGAACCCGAACAGAATAATCCTGCCGGGAATGTATGTGCGGGCCACGGTCACCCTCGGCTTGGAGAGCGGCTATCTCATTCCGCAGCGTGCAGCGACGCGCAATGCGAACGGGCAGCTCTCGGCTAAATTCGTGGCCGCCGAAAACAAGGTGGAAACCCGCATCTTCGCGACCAGCCAGGTCTCGGGCGACAACTGGCTGGTGACCGAGGGCATCGCCGACGGCGATCGCCTGATCGTCGACGGTTTCCAGTGGATCGCCGACGGCGCTGCGGTCCAGCCCGTCGAAGCCACCGTCAACGAGGAAGGCCTCGTCGTGGAATCCCCCAAGCCGGAAGCCGCCCAGCCGGGCGCCAATCCATAAATCTCCTCGCAGCAGAAGACGAAACAGGCGCAAGGAACTCCAATGGCCAATTTCTTCATCCGGCGACCGGTTTTCGCCTGGGTCATAGCGATCGTCATCATGCTTGGCGGGGCCCTTGCCATCGTCACTCTGTCGATCTCTCAATATCCCGACATCGCCCCTACGACGGTCCGCATCACCGCGAGCTACGACGGAGCAAGCGCCGAAACGGTCGAGAAATCGGTGACGACGATCATCGAGGACGGCATGACCGGCCTCGATGATCTCACCTACATGACATCCTCGTCCTCGACTGGCAGTGCCTCGGTGACGCTCACCTTCGGCAACAGCATCATGCCGGACATCGCCCAGGTGCAGGTGCAGAACAAGCTGCAGCTCGTGCAATCGCAATTGCCGGACGTCGTTCAGCAGCGCGGCATCCAGGTGGCCCGCTCGACCTCGAGCATTCTTATGGTTGGCGCACTCGTCTCGACCGACAGCAAGCGCAACTCCGTGGATCTCGGCGACGTCTTTTCGACCCAGATCGAAGACAAGATAAAACGTCTCGAGGGCGTCGGCAGCATCGACATCTTCGGCTCCGGCTATGCGATGCGCATCTGGCTCGATCCCTTCAATCTGCAGAAGTACCAGCTTACCGCGGCCGATGTGACCGCAGCCATCCAGGCGCAGAACACCCAGGTTTCGGTCGGTTCGCTCGGCGGCCTTCCTTCAGAGAAGGGCCAGCAGCTCACCGTCACCATGACGGCGCAGAGCCAGCTCACCACCGTCGATGAATTCGAATCGATCATTCTGAAGGTTGAACAGGGTGGTGCGACCGTTCGGCTGAGCGATGTTGCCCGCATCGAAATCGGCCAGGAAAGCTATGCGGCAAGCTCCCGCCAGAACGGCCTTCCTTCGACCGGTTTCGCTGTCAATCTGGCGACCGGCGCAAACGCTCTTGATACGGCCGCCCGCGTGAAGGCCGCCCTGGCCGAGATCGGACCCACGCTGCCGCAGGGGATCGAGATCACCTATCCCTACGACACCACGCCCTTCGTCCAGCTTTCCATCGAGAAGGTCGTTCACACGCTCATCGAGGCCATTGTCCTCGTGTTCGTCGTGCTCCTGATATTCCTCCAGAACCTGAGGGCCACGTTCATTCCGATGATCGCCGTGCCGGTGGTGCTGCTGGGTACCTTCGGCATTCTCGCGCTGGCGGGCTATTCCATCAACACGCTCACCATGTTCGCCATGGTGCTGGCGATCGGCCTTCTCGTCGACGACGCGATCGTCGTCGTCGAAAACGTCGAACGCATCATGGATGAGGAAGGCTTAGGCCCGCTCGAGGCGACCGAAAAGTCCATGGGTGAAATCACCGGCGCGATCATCGGTATCGCACTGGTGCTGACCGCCGTCTTCATTCCGATGGCATTCTTCGGCGGCTCCACCGGCATCATCTACCGGCAGTTCTCCATCACCATCGTATCGGCGATGCTTCTTTCCGCCGTGGTCGCGATCGTGCTCACGCCGGCGCTTTGCGCCACCATGCTGAAGCCGATCGATCACCACAAGAAGCGTCGCGGCATCGGCGCCTGGTTCAACCGGGGCTTCGATCGATCCACCCGCGGCTATGTCTCGACCGTGGGTTATCTTCTCAAACGTCCGCTTCGGGTGTTCCTGGTCTTCGCGCTGGTCATCGCCGGCTGCGCCTGGTTGTTCACCAGGCTGCCGAGTTCGTTCCTCCCCCAGGAAGACCAAGGCGTTCTGCTGACCATCGTCCAGACTCCGACCGGTTCGACGAGAGCCCGCACGGATGAAGTCGTGAAGAAGGTCGAGGCCTATTTCCTCGAACAGGAAAAGGCAAACGTCGACGTGGTCTTCGGCGTCCTCGGCTTCAGCTTCGGCGGATCCGGGCAGAACAACGCGATCGTCTTTACCAAGCTCAAGGATTTCGGGGAGCGAACCGGCGCGGGCCAGTCGGCCGCGGAAATCGTCCAGCGTGCGAGCGGCTATTTCTTCACGCTCCGCGATGCTCAGGTCTTTGCGCTCCTGCCTCCAGCCATCCAGGGGCTTGGCACGACAAGCGGCTTCTCCATGTATCTCGTCGACAGCGGCAATCAGGGCAACGCGGCGCTGACCACGGCATCACAGCAGCTTCAGCAGAATGTCCTCGGCAATCCGAACATCAGTTCGCTGCGAACCAACAGCCAGCGGACGGAAACCCAGCTCAAGATCGTCCTGGACCAGGAAAAGCTTGGCGCCATGGGTGTGGATCTGGCTTCCGTGAACTCCATGCTGGCGACGATTTTCGCCGGCCGCGACGTCAACGACTTCACGCTCAACAACGAGCTGAAGCCGGTCTATGTCCAGGGTGACTCACCCTTCCGCATGCAGCCGGACGACCTGAAATACTGGTACGCCCGTAACACTCAGGGAGAAATGGTGCCCTTCTCCTCCTTCGCCAAGGTGGAATGGATATCGGGCTCTCCTCAGCTCGAACGCTTCAACGGCACCAGCGCGGTCGCGCTTGATGGGGCCGCGGGCCCGGGGGTCAGCACCGGACAGTCCATGGATGAGATGGAGCGGCTCACTGCCGAAATGCCCGGCGGATATTCGGTCGCATGGCAGGGCATCTCCTACCAGGAACGGCTTTCCGGCTCGCAGGCGCCGATGCTCTATGCACTTTCGGTCCTGATCGTCTTCCTGTGCCTCGCCGCCCTTTACGAGAGCTGGTCTATTCCCTTCTCGGTGATTTTGGCTGTTCCCGTCGGCGTGCTCGGTGCGCTCACCGCGGCGTTTTTGTTCGGCCAGGCGAACGACGTCTACTTCAAGGTGGGCCTGCTCACGACCATCGGCCTGGCCGCCAAGAACGCGATCCTGATCGTCGAATTCGCCAAGGACCGGCAGGAAGGAATGGGCCTCGTCGAGGCGACCTTGGAAGCGGCCCGCCTCAGGCTGCGGCCGATCATCATGACTTCGCTCGCCTTCATCCTGGGCGTAGTACCGCTGGCGATTGCTACCGGCGCGGGTTCCGCGGCGCAGAATGCCATCGGCATCGGCGTCTTGGGTGGTATGCTTTCTGCAACACTTCTCGGAATTTTCTTCGTTCCGTCCTTCTTTGTGGTCGTCAGACGGTTATCAAAACGTGAAAAACAGGAGATGACAGTATGAGTTCTGTTAAGAGCTGATAGTGTACGCTCGCCGGAAGTGTTGAGTCGGTCCGGGCGTAGAGTGCGGAAGGCTGGGCCGGGGGGCCTGCCTTTCTAGAGTTTGTTAGGGCACTTAGGACAGAAAAATGACATCCATTCGCGCAGCGGCTCCACTCGTCCTGCTCCTGCTTTCCGGCTGCGTCGTCGGCCCGGACCATAAATCTCCGGAAATATCGCTTCCCGCCAAGTTCGGGGAGGGCAGCACCAAGAGCAATGGCGACGTTTCCATGGCTCCCTGGTGGAACGCCTTTAATGACAGCCGCCTCAACGGATACGTCCAGCAGGGTCTCTCCCAGAACCTCGACGTGCTGCAGGCGCTGGAGCGGATCAACCAGGCGGAAGCCAACGTGGTCGCCGCAGGCGCCGGCAGCCTGCCGAGCCTGACGCTATCCGCAAACAACACCACCAGCGGCGCCGATACCCGGCCGAATTCGCCGGCCACCGAAGCCACCCGGAACACCACCGCCGGCAATGTCGACGTTTCCTGGTTCCTCGACCTCTTCGGCCGCTACAAGCGGTCCAGAGAAAGCGCACTTGCGAACCTTGATGCGGCCTATGCCAGCGTCGACGTCGCCCGTCTTTCGCTGCTGTCGCAGATCGCGGCCGCCTATATCGACGCCCGCTACTACCAGGAGCGTATTGCACTTGCCCGGCAGAACCTCAATTCACGCCGCGAGACGCTGCAACTGACGCGCCTTCAGCTTGAAGCCGGCGCCGCTTCGCGTCTCGATGTCGTCCAGGCCGAAGGTCTCGTCAACACCACCCTGGCGGAGCTTCCGGGCCTCGAGACCAATTTCCGGCGCGCAACCCATCGCATCGCCACTCTGCTCGGCCAGCCGGCCTCCACCTACGTGGCGGAAATGCAGAAGGGTGCCCGCCAGCCGGCCGCCCGCGTCAATCCCAGGTCCGGCGTCCCGGCCGATCTTATCCGCAACCGTCCGGACATCCGCGCCGCCGAGCGGCAACTGGCCGCCTCGGTCGCGCAGGTCGGCGTGGCCGAATCGCAGCTTTATCCTTCGATAAGCCTCGGCGGCTCCATCTCGCCGAGCTATAGCGCCATTTCGAGCAGCTCGGACAGCCGGGGCATATCCTGGTCCTTCGGTCCGGCCCTCACGCTGCCCGTCTTCGACGGCGGCGCCCTGAAGGCCAATGTCCGAAGCGCCGAGTCCATCGCAAGGGAAGACTATCTCACCTGGAAGCAGACCGTTCTCAATGCGGTCGAAGAGGTCGAGAACGCCCTGGCGGCTCTTGCCCGCGACGGCCGTACCGTGGCCGCGCTTCGGGAAACGGTGCGCTCCTACCAGGAAGCGCTGAGCCTCGCGACCGCGAGCTATCGTGACGGCGCCTCCTCGCTGCTCGACGTCCTCGACGCCCAGCGTCAGGTCTCGACCGCCCAGGCCAACCTCGCCGCAGCCATCCAGCAAATGGCGCAGGATTATGTCGCGCTCAACGTGGCGATCGGCGGCGGATATGCCTTCGGCCAGGGTCCGACCAGGGTTGCAGCGGCAAGCGCCGGCCCCGTCATCACGAAGTAAGAGAGGCCGGCAACGGCCTCTTCCATTCGATCAGACATTAAAAAACCTCCGAAGCAGCAGCTCCGGAGGTTTTTTATTGCCGATGAAAGGCAGCTCAGCTCTTGGCGCGCTCGACGTAGGAATTGTCTTCGGTCGCGATGACGACACGGGTACCGGCATCGATATGCGGCGGGACCATCGTACGGATGCCGTTGGAAAGCATAGCCGGCTTGTAGGAGGAGGAGGCCGTCTGGCCCTTCACGACCGGCTCGGTCTCGACGATCTCGAGCGTGACGTGACGCGGCAGCTGGAGCGCCAGCGGCACGCCTTCATGGATGGACAGGATGCAGGTCATGCCTTCCTGCAGATAGGCCTTCTGGTCGCCCATGGTCTCTTCGCTGACGACGACCTGGTCATAGGTTTCGGGATTCATGAAGTGGAAGCCTTCGCCGTCCTCGTAGAGGTACTGGAAGTTCACGTCTTCCACGAAAGCGCGCTCGACCTGCTCGGTCGTACGCCAGCGCTCCGATACCTTCACGCCGTCGACGATGCGGCGCATATCCACCTGCGTGACGGGTGTGCCCTTGCCGGGGTGGAAGTTCTGAGCGGTAAGAACCACATAGAGCTTGCCGTCGACATCGAGGACGTTGCCCTTGCGGACGGAGGAGGCGATGACCTTGACCATAGGATTCCCTTGTGCGTATCGGCTTGTGCTTGCCAGAAATGCGTCGTAGAGGACCGGATGATTGACCGGGCCCGAAGGACGGACGATCTGTTTTCTCGGCGCACCTACCCTAAAACGGCGCAAAGTGGAAGCCTCGCCGCAACGAACCGGCGAAGAAAGCCTTGAAATGAGCCCCTTTCGATCAGCTCAAGCTCCTATGCCCTGGTGGACGCCGGAAAACCACGCGGACCGCCGGCCCTTCCTCATGGGCCGCAATGCCATTCAGACGGGCTTGCGGAGATTCTTTGCCGAGCGGGACTTCCTCGAGGTGGATACGGCCGCACTGCAGGTTTCCCCCGGAAACGAGACGCATCTTCACGCCTTTTCGACCGAAGCGATTGCCATCGACGGGCGAAAGGCGCCGCTCTATCTGCACACCTCGCCGGAATTCGCGGCCAAGAAGCTTCTCGCCGCTGGCGAAGAGCGTATCTTCACCCTCGCGCATGTCTATCGCAACCGGGAACGCGGACCGCTGCACCACCCCGAATTCACCATGCTGGAATGGTATCGCGTCGGCGAGAGTTACGAGCGGCTGATGGCCGACTGCGCCGAAATCCTCGCGCTTGCAGCCGAGACCATGAAGACGGATCGCTTCGCGTTCCGCGGTATCGAGGTCGATCCCTTCGCCGAATCCGAGCGGCTGAGCCTGGCCGAGGCTTTCGACCGTTTCGCAGGCATCGATCTTCTGGCCTCCGTCGCCCCGAGCGGAGAGACCGACCGCGATCTGTTGGCCGCAGCGCTCACGCAAGCCGGTATTCGCTTTTCCGATGACGATAGCTGGGCCGATCTCTTCAGCAAGGTGCTGGTGCAAAGGATAGAGCCGGAGCTCGGACGAGGCCGGGCGACCATTCTTCATGAATATCCGGTTTCGGAAGCTGCCCTTGCCCGGCCCTCCGATCGCGATCCGCGTGTTGCCGAGCGTTTCGAGCTCTACGCCTGCGGTGTCGAACTCGCCAACGCCTTCGGCGAGCTGACCGATGCCGGTGAGCAGCGCCGCCGCTTCGAATATGAAATGGCGGAAAAGGCCCGCATATACGGCGAGCGTTACCCGTTGGACGAGGATTTCCTCGATGCGCTCGAGGTTATGCCGGATGCGAGCGGTGCAGCACTCGGCTTCGACCGGCTGGTGATGTTGGCCACCGGGGCCACTCGTATCGACCAGGTGATGTGGGCGCCCGTCGCGGAGGTACTTGCATGACCGCCGCCCGTTCTTTGAAGACGCCGGACGAGCTTGCAAAGGCAAGCCTGATTTCATCGGAGCGGCTCCCCGGCATCCGCGCCGTGGCGGAGCGCTATGCCATCGCGCTGACGCCGACGGTCGTTTCCCTGATCGACCGCGGCGACAAGCAGGACCCGATCGCCCGTCAGTTCGTTCCCGATCCGAGCGAGCTTCTGACCGTCCCCGAAGAAAGGGCGGATCCGATCGGGGATGCCGCGCATAGCCCCGTCAAGGGGATCGTCCATCGCTATCCCGATCGCGTGCTCCTGAAGGCGGTGCATATCTGCCCGGTCTATTGCCGCTTCTGCTTCCGCCGCGAAATGGTCGGACCTCAGGGAGAAGGCACGCTCGCACCCGAGGAGCTTTCCGCCGCGCTCGCCTATATTCGCGACCACTCGGAAATCTGGGAAGTGATCCTCACCGGCGGCGACCCGCTGGTGCTGTCGCCTCGCCGGCTCTCGGCAATCATGCAAGGCCTTGCCGAAATCCCGCATGTGAAGATCATCCGCTTCCACACCCGCGTGCCGGTAGTCGATCCCGATCGGATCGACGAGGCTCTGATCGCCGCGCTGAAGGAAAGCGGCAAGGTGATCTATGTGGCGCTCCACGCAAATCACCCGCGCGAGCTGACGGAGGACGCCCGTGCAGCCTGCGCCCGCCTGATCGATGCCGGTTTCCCGATGGTGAGCCAGACAGTGCTGCTGCGCGGCGTCAATGACGATCCGGCCGTGCTCGGCGAACTGATGAAGGCCTTCGTCGAGACGCGGATAAAGCCCTATTACCTGCACCACCCCGATCTTGCCCCCGGCACCAGCCATTTCCGGCTGGACATCGCCGAAGGCCAGAGGATCGTTTCGGCGCTGCGCGGCAACATCTCCGGCCTCTGCCAACCGACCTATGTGCTGGATATTCCCGGCGGTCACGGCAAGGCCGTCATCGGCGAAAGCGCGGTTCGCCGGGAGGGCGGTTGTTATTCCGTTAGCGATTTCCGCGGCGGGGAGCATGAATATCCTCCGAAGTGAGGGGCGGACATGCGTTCACATCCGCACGGCGCGCGCGCCTGCGGTTTCAAAGAGCGGTCTGGAGAGCCCACACGAATGCGGAACCTCGCAATTGTTTAGTTCAGTGGCTCCGCATTCGCGTGGCCTACGGCGTTCTCTCGGGGCTTCCGGCCCCTACAGGTGATTGCCTCGCCTCGCTGCGTGGCCCTTTCAGGCCACTTGCACGGCTCAACCGAACCTGGCCTGGCGGCCAGGGGG
>NZ_JBHFJG010000019.1:0-3263 GCF_057559155.1 Rhizobium moroccans
CGTCTTCAGCCAGGCCGACAGCCGATCCGCGAACGGATCAAGCTTGCTCGGTCGCTCTGGGACCTTGAACTTCGGCTCCACGCCGTCCAGGCGCAGGTATTTGCGGACAGTGTTCCGGGACAGGCCGGTCCTGCGGCAAACCTCCCGGATCGATAGATGCTCTCGAAAATGCCAGCGTCGGATTACGCTCAGTAACGCCATGTCGATCACTCCAGAGCCCCCGCTGAAACCTCGCGAAGGATGATTGAAACATGGGTCAAATCTCAGTGATAATTTCCCGCAATCCCGGGTCAGCTCTCAGTGCAAATCAACAGCCACTAAGTCTCGGAAAGAGGCTAGACATCAGCGCAGACAGTCGCGTCCGAGGCAGCGGCATGGTGCTGGCCTGCCTCTCCCCTCCAGTGGCTCGCTTAGAACCCGCTTCAGGTCTCATTGCAGCTTGAACTCGCCATCGACGCGGCGCCATTCGCTGGGGCCAATGAGACGCTGGTGGGTATAGCGGACGGAATGTAGCGGTCCGTCGAGGTTCTCCTGCCAAAAGTCAAGAAACCTCCGCATCTCGGGAAAGTCGGGCGCGAGATCGTAATCCTGCCAGACATAGGTCTGCAGGACGGATTCGAAATCTGGAATGCGATAGAGGATATGTGCGGTGGTCAGCCCATATCCGTCGAGCTGACGACCCAGGTCAGATGAAAAACGCATGCTTCATCTCCGCTTCGTGACAGTTGGAAATTGCTGCTCAAAACTTCACAGCAACTAACGGGTACGGAACGCATGAAACAAGTTTCTTGTTCCTTTCCAGAGCATTAGCAGCCGCGCCAGGCGAGTGCTAATTTTTCTTATCCAACCTCTTGAAACCGAAATTCAGCAAAACCAAATCGATCGCGCCGATTGCTTTGAAGAAGAGGATCGGCGCCCGCCCGGACTGGTCATCCGGTCCGGCAGGGAGCGTGATCATCAATGTTTGTCCAGGAGGAAGACATGGCGTTCCGACCGCTTCATGACCGTATTCTCGTCCGCCGCCTCGAATCTGAGGAGAAGACCAAAGGCGGCATCATCATTCCCGACACCGCAAAAGAGAAGCCGCATCAAGGCGAGGTGATTGCCATCGGCCCGGGCGCGCGCAACGACCAGGGCCAGGTCGTCGCGCTGGATGTGAAGGTCGGCGATCGAATTCTGTTCGGCAAATGGTCCGGCACCGAGATCAAGATCGATGGTGAGGACATGCTGATCATGAAGGAAAGCGATGTCATGGGTGTCATCGAAGCCCAGACTGAGCAGAAACAAGCCGCCTGAGGCTCCGTCCACCAGTCAAAGTAAGCTGCCTATTGAAGGAGTGAAAAAATGGCTGCGAAAGAAGTCAAATTCCACACCGATGCCCGTGAACGTATGCTGCGTGGGGTCGATGTACTGGCCAATGCGGTGAAGGTCACGCTTGGCCCTAAGGGTCGCAACGTCGTGATCGACAAGTCCTTCGGCGCTCCGCGCATCACCAAGGACGGCGTATCGGTCGCCAAGGAAATCGAACTGGAAGACAAGTTCGAGAACATGGGCGCCCAGATGGTCCGCGAAGTCGCTTCGAAGACCAGCGACGTCGCCGGTGACGGCACCACGACTGCGACGGTTCTCGCCCAGGCCATCGTCAAGGAAGGCGCCAAGGCCATTGCCTCCGGCATGAACCCGATGGACCTGAAGCGCGGCATAGATCTTGCCGTCGACGCCGTCGTCAAGGAACTGAAGGCCAACGCCCGCAAGATCTCCAACAATTCCGAAATCGCCCAGGTCGGCACCATTTCCGCCAACGGCGACACTGAGATCGGGCGCTATCTCGCCGAAGCCATGCAGAAGGTCGGCAACGAAGGCGTCATCACCGTCGAAGAAGCCAAGACCGCCGAGACCGAACTCGAAGTCGTCGAAGGCATGCAGTTCGACCGCGGCTATCTCAGCCCGTATTTCGTCACCAACCAGGACAAGATGCGGGTCGAACTCGAAGATCCCTACATCCTGATTCACGAGAAGAAGCTCTCCAACCTCCAGTCCATGCTGCCGGTTCTGGAAGCTGTCGTGCAATCGGGCAAGCCGCTCCTCATCATCGCTGAAGACGTCGAAGGCGAGGCTCTCGCCACCCTGGTCGTCAACAAGCTGCGCGGCGGCCTCAAGGTTGCCGCCGTCAAGGCTCCCGGCTTCGGCGACCGCCGCAAGGCCATGCTCGAAGACATCGCCATCCTGACGGGCGGCACGGTCATCTCCGAGGACCTCGGCATCAAGCTCGAAAACGTCACCCTCAACATGCTTGGCCGTTCCAAGAAGGTCACGATCGAGAAGGAGAACACCACGATCATCGATGGTGCCGGTTCGAAAGCCGAGATCGACGGCCGCACGGCCCAGATCCGTGCCCAGATCGAGGAGACCACCTCCGACTACGACCGCGAAAAGCTGCAGGAGCGTCTTGCCAAGCTCGCTGGTGGCGTTGCCGTGATCCGCGTCGGTGGTTCAACGGAAGTCGAGGTGAAGGAGCGCAAGGACCGTGTCGACGATGCGCTGCATGCCACGCGTGCTGCCGTCGAAGAAGGTATTCTGCCTGGCGGTGGCGTCGCCCTGCTTCGGGCGATCAAAGCCCTCGAAAATCTTCAGGCGCCGAACGAAGACCAGCGTGTCGGCATCGACATCGTCCGCCGCGCAATCGAGGCTCCAGTCCGCCAGATTGCCGAAAATGCCGGCGCGGAAGGTTCGATCATCGTTGGCAAGCTTCGTGAGAAAGCCGATTTCTCCTATGGCTGGAACGCCCAGACGAGCGAATATGGCGACCTATACGCGATGGGGGTCATCGACCCCGTCAAGGTCGTCCGCGCCGCCCTTCAGGACGCCGCTTCGGTTGCCGGCCTTCTGGTGACCACAGAAGCCATGATCGCCGAAAAGCCGAAGAAGGACGCCGCACAGGCGCTTCCTCCGACCGGCGGAATGGACTTCTAAGTGACCGATCCGGCCCGTCTCTTTTAAAAGACGGGCCCCTTCTCCAAGGAGGTCGACGTGAGACAGACGGTAGCGGAAAGATCGTCAGCTCCCTTCGAGAGCCGCGATCTGCAGATTTGTCAGCGCGTATTCGACAGTATCAGAACGAAAATCAATATCGCCAAAGACTGCGAAGAGGCCGAACGCATCGCAGCAATTACAGTCGAACTCTACCGACAGGGTGTTCGCGATCCCGATCATCTCGAGACGTTGGTGGCGGCCGCGCGCGGCCTGTTCGAAAAATCGCATTG
>NZ_JBHFJG010000019.1:3283-27001 GCF_057559155.1 Rhizobium moroccans
GGTGACACCCGCCGGCAGACGAACACCGGAGCCAAATGATGAGAGAGGAAACCGAACAAAATATCACGACGAATAAAACCGAAGCGATCGGCACTGCGCACATCGTGCATTCGCAAGATCTCGAACATCCGCATGACGTGCTGATGGCCGACAACATCACCAACGATGAGAAGCGGGCCATTCTTGCCTCCTGGGCCTCGGACAGTTGCGCGGTCGAATCGATGCCAGCCTGGCGACGCCATCCTGGCAGCGGCCGGATCGCCTCCTATGACGAGGTGCTTGCCGCTCTGAAGGCGCTGGACGGCGACGGACAATCCACGCCAACGCAGAACCTGCCGCTTTTCGGATGCCAAGACAGGTTGCAGCGGCAGGTGCGCCGCCTTAGCGGCTTCCACCGGAAGGGAAGGCATTACAGACAATCATCAAGCTCTAGAAATCATCCGATCTGCCGTATGCCTCGCTGAGGATGCGGCCTGATTTTTGCCGACGACGCTTTGCTCATTCGAGGAGGTTTTGCCGATGAAGATCGCCCAGATTGCTCCACTTGCAGAACGCGTACCGCCCAAACTCTATGGTGGCACCGAGCGCATCGTTTCATATCTTACTGAAGAACTCGTCGCCCAAGGCCACGATGTGACCCTTTTCGCTAGCGGGGATTCGGTCACCAATGCCAAACTGGTACGCTGTTCGGACGTTGCCCTGAGGTTGAACCCGGCCGTCAAAGATCATCTGCCGCATCATGTCGTGCTATTGGAGGAGATCCGCAGGCGGGCGCATGAATTCGATGTCCTGCATTTCCACATCGATCTCCTGCACTTCCCGCTCATTCGCGAGTTTGCCGATCGCACAGTAACGACATTGCACGGCCGCCTCGACCTGCCGGACCTGCATCCTTTCTATCAGACCTTCCCGGACATACCCGTTGTATCCATCTCCAACGATCAACGCCGGCCGATGCCGCCGGTGAATTGGAGAGGCACGGTCTATCACGGGCTTCCCGACGACGTTCTTTCCTTTACCGAAAAACCGGAAGGACACTACCTTGCCTTCCTCGGCCGCATTTCTCCAGAAAAGCGACCGGATCGCGCCATCGAGATCGCTTCACGTGCCGGAATGCCCTTGAAGATCGCCGCTAAGGTCGACAATGCGGACAAGGCCTATTGGGAGACGGTAATCGAGCCCATGGTCAAAAGTTACCCGAATGTCGAATTCGTTGGCGAGATCAATGAGCATCAAAAAGCGAGCTTTCTTGGCAATGCAGGCGCCCTTCTGTTTCCGATAGATTGGCCAGAACCGTTTGGACTGGTCATGATTGAGGCCATGGCTTGCGGCACACCTGTCATCGCCTTCCGCTGCGGCTCGGTGCCAGAGGTGATCGACAACGGACAATCGGGTATTCTCGTCGACAGCATTATCGAAGCGTCGGAGAATGTCGAATGGGCGCTGCGGCTTGACCGCCGAAAGGTGCGCGCAACATTTGAACGTCGCTTCACTGCCGAGCGGATGGCAAGCGACTACTTGGACATCTACCGGCAACTACCAGGCACTCGGACTAGGGCGGCGCGGCTGCGCCGTTCGAGCGGCCATGCCGTGGACCTACAGGTCGTCGCATAAGAAGAGGTAACAGATCATGTCTACCGTATTCTACAACGGCCCGCTCGCGCCGGCTGCCGCCGCACAAGGCGCGGCGGTTGCGCAGTTTTTCATTCCGGCCACGGCATCGCTCCAGGAGCGGCGGCCAAGAACCTTGAAGCACGGTGATACCTTCGCAGTTTTTGACCACAATGCCGACGTGCTCTCTGGACCGGGGAGCCCCGAGGGCATCTTCCACCGCGACACGCGATATCTCTCTCATCTCTACCTGACCATCAATGGCAAGCGGCCGATGCTGCTGTCGTCGACATTGCGCGACGATAACGCGATGCTCACCTGTGATCTTACCAACCCCGACCTCTTCGACGAGAACGGGAAGCTGATTCTCAGCCATGATCTCATCCATTTGCGTCGCTCACGTTTTCTGTGGAACGGCGCATGCCACGAGCGGTTGACTGTGAAGAACTATGACGAGCAGCCTCGGCATGTCAGGCTCGAGATTTCCTTCGCAGCCGACTTCGATGACCTTTTTGAGGTCAGGGGCACCAAAAGAACAAGGAAGGGACAGCACCTGCCCGCCGTCATCGGTCGCGGGCATATCGACCTTGCCTATGTCGGCCTCGACCGTATGAGACGATCGACAAGGCTCTCGTTCGATCCATTGCCTGACGAACTTGGCAGTGGCCACGTGATCTATGATCTGCAGCTCGCGCCGCACGAAACGCGATCGCTTTTCATGGAGATTGCGTGTGATCCAGCCGGCGGCAGCAGCAAGCCGAGCTATCGTTCTTTCTTTTTCGCCTTGCGGGATGCTCGCCGCGCACTACGAGCTTCCTCCTCGCGCGCAGCCTCGATCGTCACCTCGAACGAGATCTTCAACGAGGTTGCGCGACGCAGCGTCTCGGACCTGTACATGCTGATGACCGATACGCCGGAAGGTCCCTACCCTTACGCGGGTGTTCCGTGGTTCAGCACGGTCTTCGGCCGCGACGCGCTGATCACAGCAATGGAGACACTATGGCTCGATCCAGCGATCGCACGCGGTGTTCTGGGCTATCTGGCGGCGAACCAAGCAACCGAGCTCGATCCTTCTTCGGACGCGGAACCGGGAAAAATTCTCCACGAGCTCCGTTGCGGCGAGATGGCCGAACTCGGTGAGGTACCGTTTCGGCGCTACTACGGCAGTATCGACTCCACACCGCTCTTTGTGATGCTGGCGGGAGCGTACTTGCGGCGAACCGATGACCTGGCGACCATAGCCAGGCTCCTGCCGCACATAGAGGCCGCACTTGTGTGGATTGAAGAATATGGCGATCGCGACGGCGATGGCTTCGTCGAATACGGCCGGCTGACAGAGGAAGGTCTGTTGAATCAGGGCTGGAAGGACAGTCAGGACTCCGTCTTCCATGCTGACGGCACTTTGGCAAAAGGTCCGATCGCGATCGCAGAGGTTCAAGCCTATGTCTACGGCGCCTGGCAAGCGGCCGCGGAGACATTCCGCCGGCTCGACCAGACAGAACGCGCCGCCAGCCTTTTTGCCCAAGCCGAGAGTTTCCGTCAAAAATTCGACACCAGTTTTTTTGACGAGGAAATCGGCACTTATGTGCTCGCTCTCGACGGAGACAAGCGGCCATGTCGCGTCCGCTCTTCAAATGCCGGCCATGCTTTGTTCACCGGCATAGCCTATCCGGAACGAGCCGGAGTGGTGGCACGCACGCTCATGACGGGCTCGTCCTTCTGCGGGTGGGGAATTCGCACCATTCCGTCCACCGAAGCACGCTACAATCCGATGAGCTATCACAATGGATCAATCTGGCCCCATGACAATGCCCTGATCGCCAGTGGTCTTGCCAGATACGGTTTTCGTGGCGACGCAGCACGGATTTTCGAAGGCCTGTTCACAGCTTCGACCTACATCGACCTGCGCCGTCTTCCTGAGCTCTTCTGCGGCATGCCGCGCCAGCGAGCGCGAGGGCCGACCTTTTATCCGGTGGCTTGCTCGCCACAGGCGTGGGCTGCCGCAGCTCCCCTGTCGCTGATACAGGCCTGTCTGGGATTGGAATTTGACCCGCAGGCGCTGCAGATCAGCTTCAACGAGCCGCAACTTCCCGCATTCGTGGACGAAATCACCTTGCGACATCTGCTTGTGGGCGGCGAAGTCGCGGATGTGGCGATAAGGCGCTCTGGCCAAAATGTGGTTGTCGACGTGCTCGAGCGCAGCGGAAACATCCGAATTCTCGCAACCTCGTAGGAGAGATGACAAGATCTCGGGGGATGTGCCTTTCGTGGGATACCGTATCGGTCACTTCCCCCAGGACACAAGTTTTGGAAAGCAGGAAATTGTTCTCCGATGCCCGTCACCTGCGGCCACGTTTTACGCTACTTACCTTAGCGAAAAGCGTTTTGCGTTCGGCGGAGTAATTCCAGTGCCGGAGGCTCCATACGAGGTGTGCCCCAGACGAAAGCAATAACTGCGTACTGCTGGATCGGACTGATTTTGGAACCACAGGCACGAAAATTCCACCAATGGTATTCGAGCCCTGCCAAATCCACTAGGCTCGTCCTGTCCGGTCGGGAGGCACCATGATCAACCTGACGCTTACTCTATCCGCGGCTTACCTTGGCCTTGTCGGCCTTGCACTGATGTTCTTTCCGATACAGTTTGGCCGCGATGCCGTGCCGACGGATGCTGCACCCGAACTGCTGGCGCTGCTACGACTTCTCGGCGGACCGTTCCTCGGCATCGCCGTGCTGAACTGGCTCTCGAGAAATGCCGAACCCTCCACGCTCCGCGTCGTCATGCTCGCGAACATCGTCGGCTTCGGCGCCGTCGCGGCAAACGACATTTGGGGCGTCGTCAGCGGTGAAGCGCGGGACATTGCCAAGCTATTTCTGGTTATCCATCTGCTCTTCACATCGGCCTTCGTGGCGGCAGCCGCTCGCGGAGGCAAACTCTGAGGTTACCCACCCTCGCTCCCAGAACACTGCTGGTCTTCAAATCCCACGATAGCCAATTGCAAGATTACGGGCCAGCTTTTGACCATAGGCACAGGCGCGATCGGCCTTCATTTAGCAAAGCCGTAGCTCGAGGTCAGGCAGTGTGCGAACCAAGATGGGAACTTGCGTTCTGGGTAGCCGGCCAGCCAGCAGCTCCGGCCAACGGAAGCAAGGAGGATCCCTACTATGTTCCCAAAGGATACTAGCTTACTAAGCATAGGGCAGTCCATATTTCCCCAGCGCCAGTTACCCGATTCCATCAGCAAGCGGGACTCGTCAGCCAGTCACCTCCGGAATCAGATTAGATGTCGATTTCGGCTCAAAACTGCGTGCAAACCTGGACGCACGAGCCAGCAAATCCACATGCCTTTGCGAGATCGTTGCTGCTTCAGCGAGCGATCCGACGTCATCGGCCGAGGACTCCTGGTGGGCAGGGCAGCCGAGAGGCCAGTCGTGCAGTGAAATCCTTCCGGGTCTCTGTGCCGCAGGCGGTTTATCAGCATTGCGGCGGCAGCATATTGCACAAGCGATCTAGATTGAATTGGAAGCATAGGGCCGGCGACATGCCACTACCGCCGGCCCTATGACCGCGCGGTGCGGGTTGGGAGATGCCAGCGCGGCTCACGAGAACGACGAAACTGCCGTGAAGCTCCTTGCCACAGGTTATGAATGAAAAGAGTGCCAGGGATAGTAACCCCTCATAGGACCGGCGGCCATCAACCTCGCAGCTGCTACACGATCGCAAACTGGTGCGATCCAAGAGGCCCGACATAGCCGGGGGGAGCCGCTCCCGCCTATTTCTACGGCCGGCAGAAGCGAACCGAGGCGGCCAAGAACGCACTCAATCGCCATCGAGAACGTGGAGAAGAACAATGCGAATTTCCGCAAGCTTTCGGATCGCGATCGTTGCCTTGTCTTCATGCGTGACAGCGGCTTGCCAGAGCGGTAATGCGGCTGACGGCTCCAGTTATCAGATCGTGCGCTTTTCCGACGCTCAGGCGGCGCGGCTCGCCTCGCAGGATGCCACGGCCGGCCCGCCGATCGCCTCCAACAACGATCAGTGCCGGCAGGATGCCGGGTGCAGGAGGTAATTGAGTGTCACCGCATATGAGCAGCGTTATCAGCCGCTCATACGCTTCGCCAAGCGCCATTTGATCTCTGTCGGAGAAGCTGGACGCGGGTGCTGCTTAACGCTTGCCAGCCAAGCTTGTTCATCGCGACGCTTTGTAGAGTTTCTCTGCGATCTCGAACATCTCCTCGGGAGCATAGTCTGGTGTAAAGGCCGATGGAACGCCAACAAGCTGATGGATTTTGCCGCCTTCCGGCATGCCGTCCACGACCTCTAATTCGCCAGGTGGATCATCCGGCAGAGCCACTTCACCATTGGCCCAGATACCCGCCATTTCTTTGTAGTCATTGGGGCTGAAGGTATAAAGGCGCCGGTGCGATCCCTCCTCGAGGTACTTTTGTGATTCCGGGATATTGGCGAGCGGAATGTTGGGGACGGGCAGAAACTTCTCAATTTCTACTCCGGTTATCTTCTTCAGCGCGAGCGCATACGAATGGGCATGGACAGATCCCCGCACCAGCAAATAGCCGCAGACCTCGCGGCCGGTCGGATCCGACAGTGTTTCGTAGACCCTGAGTTTGTGAAGCCGGGCGCCACATTCCAGATGGAAGTTATGAAGCAGGTCGAGAATGACGTTGCCGGTAGTGGTAATGAAGTCGTTGTTCCACGAGGCTCCATTGCTGTTGATCGGCATGGCACCACCACCACCGGAGAGGAAGCTGGCGGCGAGACGTATGTCTGTCATGTCCTCGAAAGGGGCGGTGGAGATGTCGCCGCCGTCGCCGGCATCCCCGTCAGGCACGTCTGGGCCGTTTGCCAGCATTGCAACGCCGTTGCTGACCAACTCGACGTGGCCCAGTTCTTCGGCGGTTATGCTCGCGACAAGGCTGTAGAAAGGCCGCAATTTTTCTTTGGATCTAAAATTGAAGCTCTGGAACATATAGTTGCCGAGCGTCGACATCTCCCCGTATTTGCCGCCAAGGAGTTCTTGAAGTGCAGCGGCCGCATTGGGGTCAGCCCTGGCGGGAGCAGGTAGATCCACCTGCAGTTTATCCACTCTCAGAAACATGGGGGAATCCTTTCGTTGAAAGAAGCCCCCCGAACAACCTGCAATTAGGATAGTTCCCACGCGGCCGGCTACCTCACTCTAATTTTGGCTGTTGCTCCCGAATTCTTAAGGGAAGCGCATTTTATGGTGACTGAACGCGTCGATGCTCGCAGTCCTTTGTTGCGTTCCTGACAAGGATTTCGAGCAGCACGTCGGGTGAGGACGTCTTGAGAACCTCCGCTTTCGACAGATCCTGCCGAAATTCGCATTGCGTGCATGCAATCTCGATTATCTCATCCGGCACATGCCTCAGGGCAACCGCTCTTCTGGGCCTCTCGGCTTCGGACACGACTTCTCCTTCGCGCTTTGCACTCGTTCTTCTTTTGTAGATTTTCAGAGAGAGCGCCGCCGCATTGCGGCGCCGATGTTCTAATTATGTTCTCATCTGGTGATGAGGAAGGCGGCGATGATCAGGAAAGCCATGGCGTGGGCCGTTTCATTCTCGGAGCGTTTATAGCAGTGTTGATTTGCACTGAGAGCTGACCCGGGATTGGAGTGAAACCCCTCGGGCTGGACCACGGGCATGATGCGGTTTAGGAAATTGATGCCGACTTTAAGATTTAGTCACTACGCAGACTGGTTGCGTCACACATCACTATCGATAGGAATCATGTATCGATAGTGATGTGTACATATGTGTTGTACCAGAGCTAACCGCCAGATACTCTCGCCGCAACGGCAACAGCGGAGGCGATCATGCCGCAGACTAGCTACAAGATCAGCGAGGCGCGCAGGAATTTCGCGCAGGTGCTCGAACGGGCTCACCAGGGCGAAGAAATTGTCATCATGCGCGGCAACGAGGTCTATGCCCGCATCGGCCCGGCCGACCTCGGCGGCAAACGTCCTTTCGGCCTGCTGCGGCAGCGCGGCCTACCCGACGACCTGTTCGATGCGGTCGACGCCGAGCAGGCCGCGAGCCCCAGGCATGAAGCTGCTGCTCGACAGCCACGCCGTTTACTGGTGGACGATCGGCAGCGATCGGCTTTCGGCGACCGCCCGATCACTGATCGAGGATAAGGCGAACACCATTCTGGTCAGCGCCGTGTCCTTCTACGAGCTGGATAACAAGATGCGGCTGAAGAAGCTCGACCTGAAGCCGCAGGAATTGCGGCCGCTGTGACGGCCAGCGGGCTGCAGACACTCGCCATCAGCGATCTGCATGCCGAACTGGCCGCCGCGTTTGATTGGGAGCACCGGGATCCGTGGGATCGGATTCTGGCAGCCCAAGCGCGGCTCGAGCATTGCACCTTCATCTCGACGGATGTGGTGTTCGATGCGGTCCTCCATGAGCGTGTCTGGTGAAGGGCGCTGCAAATGAGGATTTTAGTAGAGATAGCCGAGGCGGCGGAGCGGCTTGAGGAGTTGATCGAGTTCGCAGCTCGCGGCGACCAAATCATCATCTGTGGCGATGAGAGGCCGATAGCAACCTTGACCTTTATCGCAAAAAAGCAGGAACGATGGAGGAGTTCCTGAAACTCGCGGCCGAGGGCCGGGTCAGCGTACCGGCCGGCACCACCTCCGCACACGACGATCTTTACGACGAGCACGGCCCGCCGAAATGAGTGTCGTCGATCGCCGCGCCCAGGAACTCGACACCATCGCCGCGGTCCTGCCGATCGAGCGGCGGGACGAACTAGTCGAGCTCCTCACCGACCAGGACATCGAGACGCTGTGCCATCTTGTCAATGAGGGCATGGGCGCCAATACATTGCGGGCGCTGACCTCGGACCTCGCCTATCTGGAGGCCTGGTACCTGTCGGCAATCGGCAGCCCCCTCCCCTGGCCGGCGCCGGTATCGCTGCTCTTAAAGTTCGTGGCTCATCATCTGTGGGATCCGGTCAAGCGGCAAGACGACCCGACGCATCATGCCGGCGGAAGTGGAGAACGGTCTGCGATCGCAAGGCCTGCTGAAGGCTGCCGGCCCACATGCGCCATCCACAGTGCGGCGCCGCCTCACCTCCTGGTCGATCCTCACCCGCTGGCGCGGCTTGGGCGGATTCTTTTCCGAGCCGTCCCTGAAGAGCGCGTTTCGGCTGGCGGTGCGGGCGACCGGCCGGCCATGGCAGCGCAAGAGCAAGGCCGCGGTGACCGGCGATGTGCTGGCCAAGCTGCTGGCCAGCTGCGCCGGTTCCGGGCTGGTCGACATCCGCGATCGCGCCATCCTGCTGACCGCCTTCGCCTCCGGCGGCCGCCGCCGCTCGGAACTCGCCAATCTGCGGGTCGAGGATCTCGTCGACGAGGAACCGGTGCGAGCCGATCCGCAGGACGCGGCTTCCTCTGCCCTGCCCTGCCTTGTGATCCGGCTCGGCCGTACCAAGACGACCGTGGCCGACGACGACGCGCAGTCGCTGATCATCGGCCGCCCGGTCACGGCGCTGAAACAATGGCTGGCGGCGGCGAAGATCACCAGCGGGCCGGTGTTCCGGCCGATCGACCAATGGGGCAATGTCGATCACCGCCCCCTCACCCCGCAATCGATCAACCTGATCCTGAAATCCCGTTGCGCGAAAGCCGGGCTCGATCCGGCGAAGTTTTCCGCGCATGGTCTGCGCTCCGGCTATCTCACCGAAGCCGCCAATCGCGGCATCCCGCTGCAGGAAGCTATGCAGCAGTCGCAGCACAAATCGGTCACCCAGGCTGCGTCCTATTACAACGAGGAAGACCGAAAGCGAGGCAAAGCGGCGTGGCTGATCGTGTGAAGTCAACCAGCCCGCGTTTGTCCCTTTCGCCCTTGCGTCATCTGGCGGGCCTTCTGCGTTCTCCTGGATGAGCTGTTCCTGCTTCCCGGATCTTCCAGTTGCCACCGAGGAGCCGTGAGGTTTCAGGCGACATGCAACGTCCCGCATGCATGACCGATACTGGCCCGGGATATGTCCGCGGCTGGCTCGCGGCATCTACCAGAGATCGAACATTGGCTGCGTCTGCACCATAGGGACGGACGACGCCAACAAAACCTCGAGAGCGGCCTTCATCAGGCGGAGACGTACGCTTATCTCTTATCGCAGTATGCGCTGGTCCGCGCCGAAAGCCGAAATTTACGCAAAATCATTCTACCGACCTGTGAGGTATTCGCATTTTGCGATGTGAATGTTCTACCGGCTTGCGCCATATAGGGAGTGCTTAACCCGTAGCGGCGGTCCGGCTTCTACAGCCAAAATGGAACCACTATCCACCAATCCATGTTTTCCCAAGTCGAGAACTGGGAGGACTCTGATGCGAACGAGAGCACAACACCACCACCACGAGAGCAATGAATCGTTCCTGCCGATTGTCGGCTTGATGATCGTCTTCATATGTGGAGGCCTGGCACTGATCATGTACGAATCCGACAGCCAGAAGATGGCGAGCGTTTACGTCCAACAGCGCGACGTTGAGCGCGCAGTTCCTTAAGGTTCGCGCGTGCCGCGCAGTTGTGTGGAAGGTGCCGATGAACAATCAGGCTTTATGGCTCAAAGTCACACGATCGGACGGTGTAAATATCGTGGTCAATTTCGAGCAAGTCATCGCCATCTTTCGGCAGGACGACGGCCCATTTACCACATTGATCACCGCGGCTGGCAACATCCTCATCCGCGAGGATATCGCCTATATCCAACAGCATCTTCCGATATAGAACGGCGATGGCTTCCCGCGCAGCTTGCAGGTGAACGCCCTCTGTGGTTACCTGCGAGAGGTTATGGAGCGAGGAAAACAAGATGGCCATCTTTTTAAGGCAGCTTCTCGTATTCGGTCTAACTGCTGTCCTCCTACTCCCGCACCATGCCGCATTGGCGGCTGACCCCTGCAAAGGCGTCGACACCAACCTCAGTGCGCAGCGCAAAGCAGACTACTCCAAGCTTGTTGCCAAGAGCCTCAGACAGAACGTTAAGCCATCGAAGATCAGCGTCATGAAATTTATGCAGGCCGGAACCTGGACGGTTGTGTACGCCGATGTCCCGGTGGCAGACCCAGGCTACTTTTTCTTTGACTCTTCGTCGGGTCTCCCCGTCTTTAAGGACGTCTGGGGTGGCGTTGCTGACAAGAGTGAAGAACCAGAGATTACGAAGTGGGCAACAGCCCTAGGCGCAAACAAGATGATCGCCTCGTGCTTCGCTGATATGGTTATAGGCTGAACGCTGATCCACGAACTCAACCTTGTCTAACAGGACGGATTGCTTCGTACCCGGTCCTTCGCGATCGGCTCGCGCGCGCATTCGCGCTAAGCGTTGCTGTTCTAGCATCAATCGTTCCAGTGACTATGGCGTTCTACCTTCGGCTCCTGCGATCGCGAGTGATCCGAGGGGTGAGCCGATGCTCAGACTGATACCGATTGCTTCTCCAGTATTGCTATCGATACTCGCGAGCTCGTGAACGGTCCGCTGTCCGCTCGCTCCCGATCCATGGCCCTTCAAAGTCCACCGCCAGCTCGCAACACCGCTGCGGTCACGTAGGAGGCGTGCGGGGACAGGAGCCACAGAACGCATCGCGCTATCTCCTCTGGCTCAGCAGAGCGACCAAGCGGTATCTTTGAAGCAACACGGTGGGGACGATCGGGGTCTCCGCCGGTGGCGTGAATATCGGTGAATGTCGTTCCGGGAGCCACTGCATTGATCCTTATGCCAGTTGCGGCGATCTCCTTCGCTAGGCCAACGGTGAACGCTTCGACGGCAGCTTTGCTGGCCGCATAATGGACGTATTCCGAAGGAGCCCCAATAGTACTGGCGACCGACGAGATATTAACGATTCTGCCTTTGGAGCCTGCTGCTTGCCAACGCCTGACTGCCACCTGAGACAGAAGCATTGTCCCGACGACATTCACATCCAGTGTCTGCCGAAGTATCTCGAAGGGTAGGTCTACAAAGTGGCCGATTTTTCCCGTGATGCCGGCATTGTTCACGACAGCAGTCGGTCGGCCAAGCTGTATTTCCGCCTCGCGAAAAAAGGCTTCCCCGAAATCTGGATTCGCGACATCGCCTTGGAACGCAAGTACCCGATTGTCTTTGACCAAGAGCGATGAGACGAGCTCTTCCGCTGCCTTTCGATCATGCAGGAAACTGAAGCATACGTCATAACCCAATGACACCGCTTCGCGTACGATCGCTGCGCCGATCCCGCGCGACCCTCCTGTGACCAGCAGGACTTCACGAGCAGTCTTCTCTCCATCCACCGTCATGCAAATTCTCCTCCACCATCGGCGTTGCTGTTGGCAAACTCTGTCTTCCACATCCTGACTGCCCGAGCGCGGCCCCTATTCGCCCGTCAGGCGCCAAACAGCGCTCAGGCTGATTTTTCGCGAGGAACTGACCTGGAGTTTCCTTCAAGTTCTGACCTGCCTTTTAGGTATGTTTCGTATCTATGGGTGCGGTCAACTCCTGCTTTCTCCTGCATCGTTTGGGTTCGGGCGGCGCCGAGGATAAGTCACCAACATTCACCGCGAGGCGACCTTTTCAGCGCGTTTGGGGGAAGAGGTGCTGAATTTTAAGGACCACCGTTTCCGCTGGTTCAGTTCCGCCTTGATCATTTTTAGCGAACCGCAAAGCGGCAGAATCCAAGGTCAGGTCGCGATGTGGCTCCGCTTGAGTGTGCGCCAGTCGTTGACATTAGCCAGAATGGGAAGCGAACCGTCCGTACTGTGGTTGGAGAGTTTCCCCGGGTAGCGTCCTAGACGCTGGTGGCCATCTTTCTGTACAGGCGAACGCGATCTCGTCCGGCTCGCTTTGCTTCATACAAGGCTTCGTCTGCTCGAGCGATCAGATCCGACAGAGCTTCTCCCCGACGAGCCTCCGCTATTCCTATACTCACCGTCACCCGCCAATCCCTCGGCAAATCGTTGAACGAGGTCAGCCTAACTTTGGTGCGCAGGCGTTCAGCAATGGTTCGCGCACCCATGGCATCGCAATCTGGAAGAAGTAGCAGGAATTCTTCGCCTCCCAGTCGGCCACAGACGTCAGCGTGCCTTGCTGCCGCAAGCAACAATCTGCTGAAGGTCGTGAGAACAGTGTCGCCGACAGGATGTCCGAATGAATCGTTGACCTTCTTGAAATGATCAATGTCGATCACGATCAGGCTAACTGGCCATGTTCGCGAAACATGCAAGTGCTCTATTGCGATCTCGTCGAAGCCCCGCCGGTTCAGCAAACCGGTGAGTGGATCCAGGGACCGCTCGCGGCGCAGATCCTCGATCGTATCGCTTGCAGCCACCAGGAGAAGAGCCAGGGCGAGAGCCGCCCCCAAAACCGCGAGCGAGAATTGCAGCGCCAGCCAAAAGGACGAGGACGCAAACTCATTCGCGGCCGGTGCAGCCACACCAACTGTCAAAATGGTCCTTGGGAAGAAATGAAGCGAGAAGGATAGTAAGATCCAGAACAGGATACGTTCAGCCGTTTGACCAAGGCGAAGGCTGCGCAAACGCCAGGAAGTTGCGAGGCAAATCAGCCCAAAACCGAAGTTCAGCAGGTAGATGCGGGTAATGAGCTGGCGATCGACATAGAAGAAGTAGGCGATTCCGCCCACGATGAGGAGGATGCTGGCGGCATACTCTGACCAGCGCAACTGCTTCCCGGATCGTCTTAGCAAACCGTCGCACAGGACCAACACGCTTGATGTGTAAAGCAATGCTGACACTATGGCGTTTGGGCCTGCTCCCTCGGGAATCGCCAGCATCTGCGATAGACTTCCGAAACAAAACAGAACGGCGGCTAAGGCAAAAAACAGAAGGTGGCGGCGCCGGCGATCCCCGGCCCAGACCCAGAGGAATGTAGCCGCGAAAAGAAGGAGGATGACAGGCCCGATCAGGACGAGGGGATTTGATGGAGCACGCATCCGACCAACTTTGGATCAGTGGAAATTTTCCTGTTTCGATATCTGTCGCGTTCCAATGACACAAGCAGGTCAACCATATTGACATCGAGAGCCCGCGATTTTCGACGCCCGATCTTGTGAATATCTCGAACAATCGAAACTTTACGTCCTTCCGTGCTCGACGGAAGCTACTTGAGCTTTTGAGGAGTCCGGCGCTGGTTCAATGGTTTTGAGGATCATTTTTGGCCGGCCAATCAGCGTGCCGCTCTCCTTGTCAGATAGGCCGTACACCGCACCCGAAGCAAGTTCTGCTTCAGGCGATGAGATATCCGCCATCGATCGGAAGGATTATGCCGGTGATGAATTCCGCGACCGGTGAACACAGAAAAAGAACGCCCCCGACTAGATCTTCCGGCTTTCCCCATCGCCTGAGCGGCGTACGGTTAATGATCGCGGTTCGGCGCACCTCGTCCTGCTGCAGTTCCCGAGTCAATGATGTCTCGATCCAGCCAGGCGCGATGGCGTTCACCCGTATCCCCTCCTGAGCATAGGCAATCGCGAGCGACTTAGTCATCTGGGCAATGCCTCCCTTGCTGGCGGAGTACCCAGGCACGAGACCGCCGCCGAAGAAGGACAGCATCGAGGCAACATTGACGATGCTGCCGCCCCGTTCCGCGAGTTTTGGTCGGGCTGCAGCGCAGACCCGCATGCTGCCGGTGAGATTGATATCGACCACATCCGCGAAGACGTCCGGATCAAGCTCCTCACCACGCCGAATGACACCGGCGCAGTTGACCACTACGTCCAGCTCCGAAATGCTGGACACCAGCCGCTCCACCGCACCCCGGTCCCGCACGTCCAGGCGCTCCAGTCGAGCAGCCGACAACGAAGAATCCTGGTGTGCCGCTTCGATCTCGGCCCCAGTCACGCCTGTGCAGACAAGCTTCGCTCCCGCCTCGGTGAACCCGCGGCTGATGCCGGCGCCGATACCCGACGTTCCCCCGGTGACCAGCACGGTCTTGCCGGTAAACCAGGCAGCCGGCCAATGTCCGATGCCAGAATCATGGTGTGTCATCGGCTCGGCTCCTCAGCGAATGAACTGATCAATATAATCCGCGCCGAGGCCGACCTTTTCATAGTGGGCACGACACATGTCTATCTTCGTGAAGACGTCCTCGTACCCTGCATGCCGGTTCTCCTGGTCAAGATAGATCATGCAGCCGGTAATGTTGAAGAACGTGATCATTTCGGGCACGTCTTCCGGCACGGTGAGCGTGTGGATCTCACCCGGCGGTTCGAAGACGTACGAGCCCTCGTTCGCCACCCAGTCGTGCTCCAGATAGTGCCACTTGCCCTTGAGGACGAAGCCGTGGACAGGATTGGGATGCAGATGCCGCGACAGCACTCCGGACTTCCGCACTCTCAGGAGATTGCACCATTGACCGGCCAAGGTGTTCAGCATCAGCGGTCGGAACCAGACGTCAGGTGCCTGCGGCACCCAGACACGCTCGTCATCCGGTATCGCGGCGACGGCAATTTCGGGCGGCGCGAGCCTATGTGTCGTACCCTGCATGTCCCTGTACATCGTAAACTCCTCCTAACAGGTTGGGGCGGAAATTCCTCTCAGCCCGTCGGCTCTGAAATGCCGGCGATACCTAGTCCGCGGGCAGCAACTCCTATACACCCTTCCGCCTGAGACCGGATGCCTCGTAGATCGCATCCACCGCCTTCATGTTGCCGATGGAATCGTCCCCACCAGTTGGAAGGAAGGTACCCTTCTCCACCGCATCAATGAAGGCAGCAAGCTGGTAGTCATAGGTCGTGCCGCCGGCTAGCGTGAACTCGCGATAGCTGTCGCCGAACCATTCGCGGATGGAGTGCCCCTTGTGCGGCAGGCACGGATTGTCGATCTCGATTGTGCCGTCCTCACCCTCGATCCGCAGCAGCCCACGGAAGGGCGGACTGGCGATGTCGGCAACGATCTGCGCGCTCACGCCACCAGGAAAGGCCATCCCCACTTCCATGCGCTGGTCGACATTCAGCGGCGTCAACTCTGCGCGGGCGGACAGGATCTCCGGCTCCTCATCCATGAAGCTGCGCAGCCAGTGCACCGGATAGCACCCCAGGTCCATCATCGCACCGCCGCCTTGCGCGGGATCGTGGCGAATGTTGCCGGGATCGAACGGAATGTCGACGTGGAACTCTGCCCGCAGAGAGCGGATTTGACCGAAGGCCCGAGAAGCCTTGCGCTCGAGAAGATACAGAAACACGGGATGATAGCGGTCGTGGAACGCCTCCGCGAGCACTCTGCCGCTCGTAGAGGCCGCCTCCACCATGCGTCTGGCCTCCTCAGCATCCATCGCCAGCGGCTTTTCACAAAGCACGTGCTTGCCCGCCCTCAGCGCCCTGATCGTCCATTCGGCATGCGCCACGGGCGGCAGCGCATTGTAGACTATCGTGATCTCCGGGTCAGACAAAAGATCGTCATAGCTCGAATACGCCCTGGGAATGCCGTGGAGGTGGGCATAGTCGCTGGCAGCGGCCTTTCGCCTCGATGCGACGGCGTAGATGGCACTGTCCTTGCGGCGGCGGGTGGGCTGGATGATGGACCGAGGCGCAATGCCTGCAGCACCCAGGATGCCGATCTTCTGCATCTTTGCCTCCTCAATCAAAGAAATTGCTGTCTTCCTGCGAAAGATACCGCCTGGCGCGCTCCGGATTAATTTCCACGCCCATGCCCGGCCGATCAGGCACCTCGATCATCCCCGCCGTGACGATTGGCGAGGGTAAGCCATCGACGATGTCGGTCCACCATTCGGGGTCCGCCGTCGTGTACTCGAAGGCAATGAAGTTGTTCGGAAGCGTAGCCGAGACCTGAATCAGTGCGGCAAGGCCGAGGAGCCCGTTGGCAGTCCCGTGCGGCGCCATCATGATGCCGTGCAGATCGGCGTATTCGGCGATCCACTTGAGCTCGGCGATACCGCCGACGTCGGCGGGGTCAGGCCCGACCACATGTACGGCGTGGGTTTCGATCAGTTCCTTGAAATTCTGGCGCAGGTAGATCTGCTCGCCCGTATGGATAGGTGTGGTTGAGCACCGGGTAAGCTCCCGGTAGACGCCGGCGTTGACCCAGGGCGTGTAATCGCCCGAAAGGAGATCCTCCAACCAGAGAAGATTGTACGGTTCCAGCATGCGCGCAAGCCGGATCGCGTCCGGCAGCATCCATCCGGGACCGCAGTCAAGCGCCAGTCCGATCCTGTCGCCAGCGACCTCCTTCATGGCCGCGACGCACTCGACAAAATGCCTCAGGCCCGTTTCGGTGATCGGCCCGCGGTCAAGCGCGCCATGGAAGGGGCTGGCGTTGGGTTCGCCGTAATAGAAGTTCGACACCTCGCGCTTCATCGGCGAATGGAAGCCGATTGGCTGCTTGATGATCGTAAAACCTTCCGACAGGGCCATCATCTTGCGCATGTCGTCGGCATAATCCTGCGGCTCATAACCGCTGAAGGGGAACCGCATGGAACCGTTGTAGACCCGCACGCGGTCGCGCACCTTCCCTCCGAGCAACTTGTGGACCGGCAGACCCGCCGCCTTTCCGGCAAGGTCCCACAGCGCCATCTCGATAACACTAACGGCGGTTCCCCAGGGCTTGAAGCCGCCCCGCTGGCGGATCTTAAGCATGATCCGCTCGACAAGCGTAGGATCTTCGCCGATCAGCGCGTCGCGGAAGGCCAGAATGTGCGGCTTGAGGTAAGGTTTCCAGGTTTCGGCCTGGGCGAAGCCCGAAATTCCCTCATCCGACACGATGCGCACGATCGGGCTCTTGCCGATCACGGCACATTTCACATCTACGATTTTCATGCGAGCTCCCGGGTACTGCTAGACTGGAATGGCCGCGCTGATTGCCTTGGCCGCCTCTAGGGCGGCCAAGCGAATTTCCTCCATGCGGCTGGGATGGGTTCCGGCAAGGAAGGGAACGCTTAAGGCGGCTACCATCTTGCCTTTGTGGGTGAAGACAGGTGTCGCGAAGGCCTGAATGCTGGGGGCGTTTTCGCCTTTGTCCTGCGCCCATCCAAGGCGCCTGATGCGTGTCAGTTCGCTACGCAGGCGCTTCGGATCTGTAACTGTCTTTGCCGTGAATTTCACCAGCGGGCGGGAAAGCCAATAATCGAGGCCGTCCTTTTCGAGATGCGCGAGGAGCAGCTTGCTTGCAGCCCCTGCATGGATCGGCATTCTCTGCCCAGGCGCCACTGTGAGAGCATACTCGCGCCGGCCCTGCGCGGCTGCAAGGACCAGGACCCCTTCCTGATCGAGGATGCTGAGCTTTACACCCTCGCCGAGATCGGCTGCCAGCTTCTCGAGGTAAGGCTGGCAGATGGCCGCAAGATCGTATTCCGTCGCCCGCACGCCGACATGCGCCGCCAGCGAGACAAGCCTGCGACCAAGATGGTACGCGCCGCCATCGTCCCGGTACACCATTTGATGCTGCTGCAGCGAATTTAAGATCCGGTAGATCGTCGTTCTCGGCAGCTTGAGGGATCCTGTCAGCTCGCTGATCGTCAGCCCCTTCTCTTTCTTCTCGATCTCGCCGAGCACGTCCATCATGCGGTCGATGACGGGAATGGTATGCTTGCTCATACCTTCCTCGGCGACAGACTCATCCATTGATACTTACCCTGTTGACAAACTTTCCCCTGTCATTAGCATACATATATGAACTGTCAAAGTTCATATTTGGATAACCGAGGGAGAGATTATCCAAATATCGACATCGGGAGGATTGATCCAGGTCCTGCGCGGGCAGATGCGTCCTTTGCTGGTCCGCCCGAACCTCTCCTTCTGTTCCGGTCCAACCACAGGGGCTCCAAATGCTGACTGTTTCCTCGATCACCCATATCGCAATCAGGGTGAAGGATATCGACCGAACGCTGGACTTCTACATCAACAAGCTCGGCTTTTCGGAACTGCTGCGCCTGGACCGGGACGGCCGGCTCTGGCTCGTCTACCTGCGCATCACCGACGATCAGTATCTTGAGGTATTCCCGGACGGCGAGGGTGGTGATGCTCCAGGACCCGAGGCCGTAGGCTACAACCACATGTGCCTCGCCGTGCCTGATATCGAGCAAGCCGTCCGTGAACTCGAAGCCGCGGGCGTGCCGCTCATCCGCCCGAAGATCCAAGGCGCCGACGGTAACTGGCAAACCTGGATCGCCGATCCGGACGGCCATCGCATCGAACTCATGCAGATGGCGGCAGACGGCATGCAAGCCAAGGCGATCGCACGCCTTCGAGGTCGTTGACGATGGCCAGAATAAGCTACCTGACAGCGATCGATTTCGGTCCGGGGGAGTTGAACGAACTACCCCTGGCAGTCTCCGACCTGAAAATCTCGCGGCCACTATTCATCTCTGACCGCGGACTGGCATCATCCGGACTGACGGACAAGGTATTGTCCATGCTGCCAGCGGACAGCTCGAGCTTTCTCGATACACCGTCAAACCCGACGGAAACTGCAACCCATCAGGCCCTCGACCTTTACCGGGCCAGTGGCTGCAACGGAATCGTGGCGCTCGGCGGCGGCTCGCCGATCGATCTGGCAAAAGGGGTGGCGCTTCTCGCAACCCACGAGGGCCCGCTCGAACAGTTTGCCGCAATCTACGGCGGCGTGGAGCGCATTGGGCCGCAGGTGGCCCCGGTCATTGCCATTCCGACGACGGCAGGCACTGGTGCCGAGGTCGGGCGCGCAGCGCTGCTCACCTTGGATGATGGACGCAAGCTCGGCTTCATCAGCTCCCATCTCATCCCGCGGCGCGCCATTTGTGACCCACTTCTGACGCTTGGCCTGCCGCCCCGGTTGACCGCGGCAACCGGCCTCGATGCCCTTTCACACTGTATCGAAACGCTGTTCTCGCCGCGCTTCAATCCGCCGGCCGAAGCGATGGCGCTCGACGGCGCGGGTCGCATCTGGAGGAACCTGCCGAAAACCATCGACGATCCCGATAACGTGTATGCACGCAGCGAAGTGATGATGGGGGCGCTCCAAGGCGGGCTCGCGTTCCAAAAAGGCCTTGGCGCCGTCCATTCCCTCAGCCATGCGCTTGGAGGACTGAAGGAGCCGAAGCTTCACCACGGGACGCTCAATGCCATCCTGATGCCCATCGTGGTCCGGTTCAACGCCGCAGCGGTAGGCGACAAGCTCGCCCGACTGAAGACGTCAATCGGCCTTCCCGCCGAGGCCGATCTATCCGGCGAACTGGAAACCCTCAACCGGTGCCTCGGCCTGCCAAAAAGATTGGCCGCGCTCGGCGTCACGCCGGCCTGTTTCGATTGGGTCATCGAGCGGGCGCTCGCCGACCATAGCCATGCTACCAATCCCGTTGCCCCGTCGGCTAACGACTATCGCGCCATGCTCCAGGAAGCACTGAGCTAATTGCCAGGAAATCTCCGCCATGAAAATCACGGCCCAGAAGGTGTTCATCGCAAATGTCCAGCGGACCAACTTCGTATTCGTCAAACTCTATACCGATGCCGGGATCGAAGGCGTCGGCGAGGCCACGCTGGAATGGAAGACAAAGACGGTTGTTGCGGCGCTCGAGGAACTGGAACGAGCGCTCGTCGGCCGTGATCCGTTCGCCGTCGATGCGATCATCGAGCAACTCCACCGGGACAGCTACTGGCGAACCGGCGCCGTGTTCCGCACAGCGCTCGGCGGGATCGAGGCGGCCCTTCTCGACATCAAAGGCAAGGCGCTGGGCGTACCCGTTTTTGAGCTGCTGGGCGGCAAGTTCCGCGACCGCGTCGAATGCTACGCTAACCACTGGTTCTTCGGCGCGACCACACCGGAACAATATGCGGCCAATGCCCGCAAGGCGGTCGCCATGGGCTATCGTGCATTGAAGTGGGATCCGTTCGACGTTGCCGACCTCGAGATGGATCGCAAGCAGCGCCGCCAGACCATCGAGATCGTCGAAGCCGTCCGAGATGCCGTCGGCCCCGACATCAACCTGATGCTTGACGTCCATGGCAGGCTTAACGTCCCCACGGCGATTGCCATGTGCCGGGCGCTCGCTCCCTATGATCTGACCTGGATCGAGGAACCGACACCGCCGGAAAGCATCGACGCGCTGGCCGAAGTACGCGCCGCAAGCCCGGTGCCAATCGCAGCCGGCGAGCGCTGGTACGAGCCTGGGAAGTTCCTGGAGGCGCTGTCCAAGAAGGCAGTCGACATCCTGCAGCCGGATGTGTCCCATGCCGGCGGCATGGGCGAGACCAAGCGGGTCGCACATCTTGCCCATGCGCATCTCATCCCGGTCGCGCCGCATAATCCCGTCGGACCGGTCATGAACGCTATGACGCTGCACGCGTCCGTGGCCATGCCGAATTTCTCCGTGTTCGAAACCGTGTCGGTCGACGTTCCGTGGCGCAAAGAACTCGTGCGGGAAACGTTGGAATTCGACAATGGCGCCCTCCTGGCGCCGACGGCGCCGGGCCTCGGCGTCGAATTGATCGAAGAAGCGTGCGAGCGCTTCCCTTACGAGCCGACGAACGTCCCACTTTTCGATGGCTCGATGAACACCAGCGGAGTGGCGACCGGTGCCGAAACGCTCTCCGGTCACGAACCACGAGCAGCCCCCGCTAAAGGGAGTTGACAGCAGCCACCCTTATCAACATAGTTATATTTAGAACAGGTGAAGTTCATATTTGAACTCTCTGTTGGCAGCAATAGGAGGATAGCTGCTTGAAGGTCGGGATTTCCCTATACGGATCGCTGCTGAGCGAAGCGGGGGCACGCTTCGCGAGCCAGCTCGGCGTCCAGGACGTCGTCGTCCATTTGACGGACTACGGCCGCAATGCCGATGCAAACGCCTACACGGCAGGCGACGTGGGCCCAATCAACGGCGAGTGCATCGACGCCCCTCTATGGTCGTATGACCGTCTCGCCGAACTTTCGGACATGCTGTCACGCCACAATCTGCGGATTGCCGCGCTAGAGAACATCTCGCCGAATTTCTGGTCCGATATCCTTCTTGATGGTCCGCAGAAGCTGGCGCAGATGCGGGACCTGCAGCAACTGGTGCGGGATATGGGCCGCGTTGGAATTCCGGTCCTGGGCTACAATTTTTCGATCGCCGGCGTATGGGGTTGGCAGCGCAAGCCGATCGCCCGCGGCGGCGCGATGACGGCCGTGTTTGCGATGGACGAGTTTGACGCCCAAAGCCCAGTCCCGGACGGAATGGTCGGCAACATGCGCTATCGGCTTGCCACGCCCGGGGCTCGGCCGCAGACGGTAGACGAGGTGACGCTCTGGTCCCGGCTCGAATGGTTCCTGCAAAAATTGGTGCCTGTCGCGGAAGATGCCGGTGTCCGGTTGGCAGCCCACCCCGATGATCCGCCGGTTGAACGGCTGCGCGACACCGCGCGGCTCGTTAACACACATGCGAAATACGACCGTCTTCTCTCGCTGTTGGAGAGCCCGGCCAATGCTCTGGAATTCTGCATCGGCACGCTTGCCGAAATGCGCGAGGGCGATGTCTACGAGACGACCCGCCATTTCGCGCGTCGAAACGCCATAGCCTATGTCCATTTCCGCAACGTTCGCGGAAAAGTGCCGAACTATGTCGAGACCTTCGTGGATGACGGGGATGTCGACATGGCCGAGATCGTGCGGGTGCTGCACGAAGAAGGATACGAGGGCCTCCTTGTGCCCGATCACGTTCCGGAGTTCGACTGTGCCGCACCCTGGCACACCGGCCACGCCTATACGATCGGTTACATGAAGGCGCTCATCGCGCATGCCGACGCATTGGGCAGACGCCCTCTGGGGATCGCCCGCGGCAGGGGCGACACACTCTCTCTGGCCGCGGCCACATAGATCATGCAGGCCTGCAAGGCAGGAAACACGACGACAGCGGATTTCATACGGGAGGTAAACATGAAAACGTTGACGAAAATGACGCTTGCCGCGACGGCATCGTTCCTGGCAATGGCAGCCGGCGCCTTTGCCGGTGAAGTGGTTTGGTGGACGCCCAACTTCAACGAGGCGCGGGCTCGCCAGCTGGTCGAGAAGTTCCAGGCGGCCAATCCCGACATCACGGTAAAGCTTGAGATCACCACAACGGATGGCCTGCCGCAGCGTATTTTGACGGCGCTTCAGTCGGGGGCGGCGCCTGATATCATCGACGTCCAGCACGGCTGGGTGAACGGCTATGCGCAAAATGACCTTGTGGCGCCCCTTGATGAGGTTGTGACAGAGCGCGAGGACTACATCCCGGCCGCATTAGAATATAACACTTGGGACGGCAAACTGTGGGGCGCGCCTTATCGCATCGAAACCCACGCGATCATCATCAACAAGGCCGATTTCAAAGCGGCCGGCCTCGACCCGAGCAATCCTCCGGCAACATGGGAGGCCTTCGCCGACGCGGCCAAGAAGCTGACGGCAGACGGCAAGTCCGGCTTCGCCATCACCGGCGGCGGCGAAGTCGGTAACACGATATTCCGGTCCCTGCCCTTCATGTGGATGGTCGGTGGCGGCATCATCTCGGACGATGGCAAGCAGGTTCTGGTCAACACCCCTGAAACGGTCAAGGCGGTCACCTATTACACCGACTTCTTCAAGAACGGCGCCTCTCCCTCCTCGACGCTCGAGAACGACGGCACTGCCAACCGCCGCCTCTTCATCGCGGAGAAGGTTTCGATGTATCAGTCTGGCCAGTTCGACATCCAGTCGATCCGCAAGGAAAACCCGAAGATCGACATCGACGTGATCCCGATCCCTCACCCGGAAGGCGGCAAGACCGCGGCGATCCTGGGCGGCTGGAGTCTTGTCGTCCCGAGCGCAGCCAAGAACCCGGACGACGCCAAGAAGCTGGTCGGTTTCCTGGCTGAATCCGAAAACCAGGCGGTGCTGACGGATACCTTTCCTGCTCGCATATCGGCGATGGAGGCTGAGCGCTTCCAAGACCCGATCCTGAAGGTCTTCAAGGATATGCTCCCCTATGGCCGCCCCGTCCCGGCACATCCGAACTGGGTTCAGATCTCCCAAGCCTACTTCGACGGCATCCAGCGCATCCTGCTGGGCGATGAGAATGTGCAGGAGGCCATGGACGGCGCTGCAGCTGAAATCGAAGGGCTTCTTTGATCCCTCCCGTCCGGGAGGCGCGGGGGGCTT
>NZ_JBHFJG010000019.1:27021-108402 GCF_057559155.1 Rhizobium moroccans
GCCCCCCCCCGGCACCCTTGCGATTTGGGAATGGTAACTGATGCAAAAACAGTCAGCAGGCTATCTGTTCGTTCTTCCTGCGCTGATGGTCCTTGGAATGCTGATCGCTTATCCGATCGCCTATACCGGACTGCTGAGCGTAACGGACAATGCCGGAAATTTCGTCGGCCTGAACAATTTCAGGCGCATCCTGGCGGCGCGAGCCACTCCGACAGCCTTCTGGAACACGCTCTGGTGGGTTTTCGGCTCGATCGTCTTTCAGGTGGTGCTCGGTGTTTTGACGGCCGTGCTGCTGAACCAGAATTTCCGCGGAAGAGCGGTTGTGCGATCCGTGACGCTGGTGCCCTGGGTCGTGCCGGGCATCGTCGCAGCCACGACCTGGGCATGGATGCTGCATACCGAGTTCGGCATCATCAACTACATGCTGACGTCACCGGGCGTGATCGACAAGCCGGTCGGCTGGCTGACCAACGGCAACACCGTGATGCCGGTGATGATCGCCATCAATATCTGGAAAATGTTCCCCTTCGTGGCCATCATGGTCCTGGCGGGCCTGCAGTCCATCTCCAATGATCTTTATGAGGCGGCGCGGATTGACGGTGCAAGCTTCTGGGAAGAGGTCTGGTACGTGATGCTTCCCCAGGTTCGCTCTGTGATCGTTGCGGTCACGCTGCTCTTGGTGATCTGGGCGCTCAATCACATTACCATCATCTACGCGATCACGCGCGGCGGCCCCGCCAATCGGACTTTGATCACGCCGATCCAGATCTTTCGGACGGCTTTCGAAAACGTCCAGTTCGGCCAGGCGGCGGCCCTCTCGGTCATGTTCTTCGCCGTCGCGATCGTGATCGTGTTCATCTACATCAAAACCCTGGCCTCCGGCGCGGAGGAAATGCGATGAGCCGTAAGACCGAAACTCTGAAGCGTCCCGGCCTGCCCATATGGCTGATTATCGTAGGCTCCGTCCTGCTGGTGTTCGTCTGCCTTTTCCCCTTCTGGTGGATGGTTCTTTCCTCGGTGAAGACGCTCCGAGAACTCTACACGGTACCGCCGATCTGGTGGCCCGAGATGCCGACCTGGGACAACTACCGCAAGGTTCTGTTCGAATCCAACATCCCGCGCTACTTCCTCAACAGCATCGTCATCTCGGTGGGATCGACGGCGCTTGCGCTGGTGCTGGCGATCTTCGCGTCCTACGGCTTCGCCCGCTTCAAGTTCAAGGGAAAGCCGCTGCTGCAGTCGCTGGTACTGGTCGGACAGCTCCTTCCTACCGCCGCCATCATCGTCCCCCTGTTCATTACCCTGCGGGTGCTCGGTCTGGTGAACACTTACTGGGGTCTGATCCTTGTCTACATGATCATCACGCTACCGCTCTCGGTATGGATGCTCACGAGCTATTTCAAGAATATTCCCGTGGAACTGGACGAGGCGGCGATCATCGACGGCGCCAGCCGTCTGGGCTGCCTGTTCCGCATCACCCTGCCCTTGTCGCTGCCGGGGCTGGCCTCCGTTATGGTCTACGCCTTCGTCACGACCTGGAACGAGTTCATCTTCGCGCTCTGCTTCGCCACGGATTCCTCCGTGAAGACCCTGCCGATCGGGCTTGCGGAATTTTCGACCGAGTTCAACACCGACTGGGGCGCGGTCATGGCTGCATCCGTGGTGATGACCCTGCCGATCGCCATCCTGTTTCTGTCCATGCAACGGCTTTTCGTCGGCGGCCTAACGGCCGGCGCTACGAAGGGCTGAGCCCTAGGGGAAGTATCATGAGCTATAACGCGCCTATCCCGCAACTCGGTCTCGGCACATACGGCCGCACGGGTGACGAGGGCATGCAGGCCATCCTGACGGCGATCGATATCGGCTACCGCCACATCGACACAGCCCAAAGCTACGATACCGAAGGCAATGTGGGCGAAGCAATCCGTCGCTCCGGCCTGCCGAGATCCGATTTCTTCGTGACGACCAAGGTGGCCGATACCAATCTGTCGAAATCCGACTTTCTGCCAAGCGTTGAGAAGAGCCTCGAAACGCTCGGTACCGGGCAGGTCGACCTTCTGCTCATCCACTGGCCGTCGCAGGACGATCGGGTGCCGTTCGAAGACTACGTGTTGGCCCTTGCGGAGGCCAGGCAGCGCGGATGGGCAAAGCACATTGGAGTTTCCAATTTCACGATCGCGCTGCTGGAGAAGACCTTCTCACTCATCGGCAGAGAGGCGATCGCCACAGACCAGGTCGAGATCCATCCCTATCTACAGGCACCGAAGCTTGTGGCTTATTGCCGTGAGAAGGGGCTAACGCTGACTGCATACCAGCCGCTCTACAAGGGTGCGGTCAACGACGACGCGCTCCTGAAGAGCATAGCGGTGGAGCACGGCGCCACGGCGGCCGCAATCGCGCTAGCCTTCCTCATGGCGGAAGGTCATGTCGTCATTCCGGCTTCCGGGAGCGAGAAGAACCTCAGGGCAAACTTCGCAGCACGGGATGTCGCCCTCACCACCGACGAGATCGCCCGCATCCGGACCCTGGATCGATCCATCCGTCACATCAATCCAGCCAAGTCCCCCCGCTGGGACGATTGAGGCCATTCTGACAGGAGACCGTAATTGGCACCGGTAACGATCGACAATGTTCGAAAATCCTATGGCGCCTTGGAGGTATTGCACGGTGTATCCGTCGACATCGCGGACGGCGAGTTCGTTGTTCTCGTCGGTCCATCGGGCTGCGGCAAGTCCACCCTGCTACGCATGCTTGCGGGGCTGGAGGATATCACCGCGGGCGAGGTCTCCATCGGCAGACGGGTGGTGAACTCGCTTCAGCCGAAGGAGCGCGACATCGCCATGGTTTTCCAGAGCTATGCCCTCTACCCTCACATGACGGTCGAGCAGAACATGGGCTTCTCCTTGAAGCTCGCCCGGGCACCGAAGGAGGAAATCCGCCAGCGCGTTCGCAAGGTGGCGAACATGCTCAACCTGGAAGACTACCTAAAGCGCTATCCGCGCCAGCTCTCCGGCGGCCAGCGTCAGCGCGTCGCCATGGGGCGGGCCATGGTGCGCAATCCGGAAGTCTTCCTGTTCGACGAGCCGCTTTCCAACCTCGATGCAAAGCTGCGCGTGCAGATGCGCTCCGAGATCAAGCAGAACCATCAGCGACTGAAGACCACGACCGTTTATGTCACGCACGACCAGATCGAAGCCATGACCATGGCTGACAAGATTGTCGTCATGCATGGCGGCCTCGTCGAGCAGATCGGCTCTCCTCTGGAGCTCTACGATCGTCCGGTCAACCTCTTCGTGGGGGGCTTCATCGGCTCTCCGGCGATGAACTTCCTCGCCGGAAGGATCGGCACGGGCGGCTTTGTCGGTGCTGACGGAACGCAGATCGCCCTGCCTGCTGCCGCCGGACAATCCGAAGGGACGGATGTCAAACTCGGCATACGCCCGGAACATCTGGTCCTCGATGCGAACGGGCATGCGGCGGAGATCATCACGGTCGAGCCGACGGGCGCCGAGACGCAGGTCCTGATGCGGCTCGCCGGCCATGAGATCGTCGGCGTCTTCCGTGAGCGCATCATGGAAAAGCCCGGCGAACGCCTCCATGTCTCTCTTATGCCTGATCGCGTCCATCTCTTCGACGGCAAAACCGGCCGGCGTATCGAACTTAGTCAGGAGGCTTGAACCATGGCGATCTATCCGGATCTCGAGGGAAAGACGGTTCTCATAACCGGCGGGGCAAGCGGTATCGGAGCGGCCTTGGTACAAGCCTTTGCGGAGCAGGGCTCGAAGGTGGGCTTCCTCGATCGCGACGAGAGGGCAGGCATCGAGCTTGCCGAAAAACTGGGCGCAGACGGACGGCAGGTTTTGTTTGTTCCCCTCGACCTGCGCGACATCAAGGACCTTCGTTCCAGCGTCGAAGCCGTACGGCAGAAGCTCGGGCCGATCACCGTTCTCGTCAACAACGCCGCGCACGACGAGCGGCATGTGACGGAGGAGGTGACGGAAGACTATTTCGACGACCGCATCGCCACCAACTTCAAGCACCAGTTCTTCGCCTCCCAGGCGGTGCTGCCGGACATGAAGGCAGCCGGCGGCGGGTCGATCATCTGCATGAGTTCGATCTCGTGGATGGCAGGTTTCGGTGGAATGGCGCTCTATACCGCCGCAAAATCAGCCGTGCTCGGCCTCGTCCGTTCTCTCGCCCGCGATTTCGGTCCCTTCGAAATCCGAGTCAACGCCATTTCGCCCGGCTGGATCATGACCAAGCGCCAGCTTGATCTCTGGCTGACGCCGGAGGCGGATGCGATGCGAAAGGAGCGTCAGGCCCTCAAGCGCCGCCTGCTGCCTGAAGACGTGGCCAAGATGGCGCTCTTCCTGGCCTCCGATGAGGCCGGCGCGATCACCAGCCAGAACTACATCGTTGATGGCGGCTGGGTCTGACCATCCGTTCCTCCCCAAGCATTTTCACCGAGGTCCCCCATGCAATCTCCCGCAGACATTAAAGACATCGCACGCCCTCCGCGCGAACTGTGCGACGCGCTTGCCAGAATCGGCTCGGCGACCGCCAGCAGCGAACTCAGCCTGATGGGTATCCGTGACCCGCAGATTCGCGGTCCGCAGCCCCTGAAGTACGGGCGCTCGGTCGCCGGTCCGGCGTTGACGCTGCAGTGTATGCCGAAGCGCGAAGACCTCTACGGCTCCAATGAATACGAAAATCCCGAACTCCAGCTTCATCGCCATGTGCTCTATCCCGCTCAGGCGGGCGACATGGTGGTCGTTGACGCGCGTGGCGACATGTCGAGCGGCATCTTCGGCGAGATGATGCTAACCTTCCTCGCCGGCCGCGGCGGCGCTGGTGTGGTCATCGACGGCTGCATTCGCGATTCCGCTAAGGCCAAGGAACTTGATCTTGGAATTTGGGTAAAGGGCGTGACGCCGAATTACCATGCCCAAACGGGGCTCATCCCCTTCGCCGTGAACGTGCCGGTCGCTTGCGGAAATGTACTCGTCATGCCGGGTGACATCATCGTGGCAGACGATGACGGTGTCATTGTCGTCCCGGTGGCACTTGCGCCGGAGGTGATCGAGCGCTCCAGTGAGCATGCGGAGTGGGAGGAATTTGCCCGCCTCAGGCTCTCCCAAGGCGGTGATCTGCGCAAATATTACCCCCTGACGGAAGGTGTACGGGACGAGTACGTCGCCTGGCGGGACAGACTGAGCACCGGGGTCTGATGCGTACGACTTGAATCTAGGCAGAATATGGCCGGGCAGCGTCCGACCATGTCTCTAAGACCCTCTTCCGGAGTACCAAAATGCCTACCTCTCCAAGCATCGAAGACCTGCTGGCCGAGGAGGATCGTGTCCAGCTGGATCGATTCAACTACGACTTCGCGTGGCTGCTCGGCTCCGAGATCCGCCGGCTGGCCTCAGAAGAGAGGCTGCCGATTGCGATCGAGATCGCCCAAAATGGCAATCCTGTCTTCACCACCCTGCTTCCCGGTGCCTCGCCCGACAACAGCGTATGGGTGAAACGTAAGCGAGCCGTTGTCGAGCGCTTCCAACGCAGCTCGCTCTATATGCGCCTGCTCTGCGAGCGTAATGGCGTCGATTTTCACGCACGCTATCGGCTTCCGATGTCCGATTTTGCCGCGAGCGGAGGAGGCATCCCATTGCGCCTTCATAATGCTGGGGTGGTCGGGGTGGCAGCCGTCAGCGGCCTGTCTGATGTTGAGGATCACCGTATCATCATGCGGGCGATCGCGAACCTGACGCATTAATGTCGCAACGGAGGCTGAAGGCGTTTGGGGGGCGTAGGCTACCAGCGATAGCTTGCCAAGACATCACCCCAGTTTGCAACCGCCATGCCGTTGCCGACGACGCCCCGGACGTTCAAGGGATCGGCGAGCTCCCAGGGGTCGGTTTTACTGATTTGCTTCAAATTCTGCGCGAGCTTTCGCCATGGGCATCTGCGTTACCAAACCGGTTGCGCCTTTCGTTCCTTCTGGGGAATTGCGGTTCTGACAGGACCCCCCGGCGCCGCGCGAGAAAAGCGAAGTCCTGCAAGAGACCCTTTGAGATTAGTGTCGTCGCTTGATTCAGGCCAGCGGGCTCATATATGACTACTGATAGTCATATGGAGACGCGACATGAAGGAAATCCAGCTCAAGGACGCCAAGGCGAAGCTTTCTGCGGTGGTTGATCAGGCCGTGGCCGGAGAGCCCACCGTTATCACTCGTCATGGCCGCAAGGAAGCCGTGCTGGTTTCCTTCGAGGAATGGCAACGGGTCTCCAGGGTGCCGGATTTCGCCGACCTGCTTCTGGCCTTTCCCGGTGAGCCGGCAGACATTCCCGAACGGTCGCGCAAGCCTGCCCGTGCGTTGCGCGAAAATGGTTTCTGATCGTGTATCTTCTGGACACAAATATCGTGTCGGCCGACGCGCCGACCAAGCGCCAGGTCGGTATCGAGGCCTTCGCGGCGTGGATACGGGCGCATAGCGACCGCCTCCACCTTTCCGCCGTTACCATAGCCGAGATTGAGGCCGGCATTGCCCGCGCGGAAAGGACCGGGGCGACGACGAAGGCGCAGAACTTGCGCCGCTGGCTCGCCACGGTCGAACACTTCTATGAGGGGCGGATCCTGTCGTTCGGCATCGAGGAGGCGAGGCACGCTGGTCTGATCCTCGACCAGGCGCGAGCTCACAACCCCGGCTTTGAGGACATTGCCATTGCCGCCACCGCCGCGGCGCACCGCCTCACTGTTCTGACGGCCAATGAGCGTCATTTCGAGCCGCTCGGTGTGCCGCTCGCCAATCCCCTGAAACAACTGCCGATCATACAATAACGGATCGTGCCCTGTTTGGCCTCTTCGCGACGTGCCAGTATTTTCGATGGCCTTCGCTGGGCTGCCACGCAAGCTATCGATCATGTTGAAATAACCTCCGGAGTTTCCTCCCACCGAATGTGAAGCCATGTAGCGAAAGCACCGATCTGCCACCTCGTCGGTAATCCGGTAATGCCAGCAGCTACATGGCTATGGCCAACATTCTCAAGCGTAGGTTTGATGATGCCTCGCCGCAGAGCGAAGGTTGTCCTCGGCGAATTTGACCGTGCGACCCAAGCCCGGACCGCCCCTATTCATCCCCATCTCGCCTCGGATCGGTGTCAGCTACCTTCACGATCGTTCCGTCCTTGACAAGGCAAGGCTTGCACGGGAGCTCCATTCTCCTGGGATTGAGATTTGCGACTTCTCTTGACCCCTCCTTCCATTTTCAGTATCTTATACTAGTTCAATATACTGAACAAAGGATACATGATGAGCGGACGCGGCGTCGAGCGTGTTTTGGATATGATCGAGTGGTTTGCGGCTTCACCGGAGGGTGCAAGCCTTTCGGAGATCGCTGCAGCACTTGCGATGCCGAAGTCGAGCGCGCTTCTCATGCTGCAATCGCTGACCGAGCGCGGTTATATCCATCGAACGCCGACCGGGACGTACCAGCTTCTGAGACTTCCCGGCGAAATCTCCGCAGACGGGCGCAACTACGGCGCCCTGATCGCGCTGGTGTCCCCTTATCTCTCCAATGCCGTTGAGGAGACGGGAGAGAGCGGCTTCATCGCCGTGCTGGAAAGCCAGTCGATCCGCTATCTCAACAAGGTATTGCCGAAGCGGGAGATTCTCTACGACCGCGACATCGGGCCGACGCGTCCGGCACACAAGGTCGCAAGCGGGATCGTTCTTCTGGCCGCCGGCAGCGATGCCGAAGTCGATGCCTATGCCGCATCGGCTTCTCTTTCCGACGCCGAACATTCGACCCTTCGCAAGGCCGTCGAAAGTGCCAGGACAGCGGGCTTCTACCTGAACGCCATGGGCGTCGTCGAAGGTGCGGCCGGCGCCGCTGCTCCCATCGTCGGAGTCGGCGGCAAGGCAATCGCCGCACTTAACATCTCCGGGCCCCAGGTCCGGTTCGTCACCCATTCCGACCGCATATGCGAAGTGGTCCGGGAAACTGCGGTCGCAATCAGCGAGGAGCTGGCGCGGCGCAGTCGTCGTCTATCGAAAGGGAGGTAATTGATGAAACTCTTCACGCTTTCGGCCATGGCCGGATTGTTTGCCGGCATTGCCGGTTTCGCCCAGGCACAGGAGGTGCCCTCCTACTATCCGGCCGATTATTCCAAGATCATCGAAGGGTCGCGCTCGGAAGCTGGCCTGATGATCTATTCCAACATGGCCGACAACAATTGGCAGCCTATCCTCAAGGGGTTCAATGCCAAATATCCGTGGATAAAGGTCGAGACCGTCGATCTCGGATCGGGCACCGTCCATTCGCGCTGGGAGGCCGAAAAAGGATCGAGCGCGCGCACCGCCGACGTGCTGGTTTCCGGCGCAAATGACCGTTGGGCCGCCTACGGCAAGGACGGCGCGATGGAGGATTACAAGAGCCCCGAGGTCGCCCATCTGCCGGAATTCGCCCATCCCTACCCCGGCGTGAACGTGCTTTCGACCGATCCACTGGTCATCACCTATAACGCAGCGCTGCTGCCGGAAGACCAGCGTCCGAAGGGTTTCGCCTCTCTGGTGGAGGCTGCGACCGCCGACCCCGACACTTTCCAGGGCAAGATCACGACCTATGATGCGGCCCGCAACAGCTTCGGCCTTGCCGCGTGGTGGAGCTATATGGACAAGGAAGGTGATACGGCCTGGGAAGGGCTTCGCAAGATCGGCCCGATGATCCGCGGCGAGACCTCCGGCGGCCCGATGAACGAGAAGATCGCGACCGGCGAATATCTGATGGGGATCGCCGTTTCCGGCATCACCATCTTCCCGCGCCTGGAACAGCCGGGCGGCGAGATCCTCGGCTTTGCCTTCCCCGACGACGGCACCATCATGATGCTGCGCGGCATGGGCATTCCCAAGGGTGCAGCCAACCCGAATTCGGCCAAGCTGTTCGTCGACTACGCGCTGAGCCACGATGGCCAGACGCAGGTCGGCAAAGGCGGGCTCGTTCCCTATCGCGAGGACGTTGCCGAAGATCAGGTCCGCTACACATTCCAGGAGATCGGCAGTCAGATCGGAAACGAAAACATGATCATCGCCGGTTTCGACCAGCGCCTGATCACCGAAGCGGGTCCCTTCGTGGAGAAGTGGAACGCTGCAATTGCCGGCCGTTGAGCCGTGACGGAGGGCTGCCAACGCAGCCCTCCCACTAACCCTGACAGGAAAATTCGATGACGGATATCAGCCACGCCGGCACGGCCGGACGGGGAATAGACCGATCGCGTGCGATCTACTGGGGCGTTGCGGCGCTTACGACGATCCTCGTGTTCGGCCCGATCACCCCGATCATCTTTCAGGCCTTTCTCGACAAGCCCCTCTATGACGATACAGCGGTCCTGACGCTTGGCAATTTCAGCCGCCTCATCAGCGAACCGGGCATGGCCGGCGTCTTCTTCAACACGCTCTACTTCGGCGCTTTGACGATGCTCGTCGCCCAGGTGTTCGGCACGATCATGGCGGTTCTTGTCGGGCGCACCAATCTTCCCGGCCGCAAGTGGCTGGGCGAGATCTTCATTTGGCCGCTCTTCGTCTCGAACCTCGTGATCGCATTTGGCTGGTTCACCATGTACGGCCCTTCCGGCTTCATGACGTTGGCCGCTAAGACCTATCTCGGCGGCGCGCCATGGAACCTCTACAGCGTCACCGGCATGGGCGTGGTCGCGGGCCTCAGCCAGGCGCCGCTGACTTATCTGATGTGCCTTGCAGCCGTCACCAAGGCCGACCCGCTGCTGGAAGACGCGGCGCGCTCGACCGGTGCCGGGCCGTTCCGGGCGCTGTTTTCGGTCACCATTCCGATGATCCGCCCAGCGATCATCTATTCGGCGGTGCTGAACTTCGTCGTCGGCATCGAGATGCTGGCGATCCCGCTGCTCTTCGGCGGCCCCTCCGGCATTCAGACGGTCACGACCTTCCTCTATAATGCCGGCATCAACGCCGCCGTTCGGCCGGAATACGGCATCGTTGGTGCGGCGGCCGTCATTCTGCTGATCGTGGTTGCGCTGCTCGTCTGGCTGCAGGGTTTCCTGATGAAATCCTCCGGCCGCTTCGTCACCGTGCGTGGCAAGGCAAGCCGCCCTTCGACGCTCGATCTCGGCGCCTGGCGCTGGCCGGCCTTTTTCTTCGTCTTCGCCTTCGCCTTCCTGACGATCATCTCGATCTTCGGCGGCATCTTCATGCGCTCGGCGGTGAGCTTCCTGACGCCGCTCATTCCCTTCTGGAAGGTGATGACGACAGCGAATTTCGAGAGTGTGCTCGGATCGGCGACCTATGTGCGGTCGATCGTCAATTCCGTCGTCGTCGCGACGATCGGGGCTGCCATCGGTACGTTCTTCATTCTGGTGATCGCGCTCGTCTCTCGGCGTTCGGATTTCCGCCACAGCCGGGCGCTGGAATACATTGCGCTCTTCCCGCGTTCGCTGCCGGGTATCATCGCTGGCCTTGGCTTCTTCTACGCGGTGATCTGGCTTCCCGGGGCAGATATCATCCGCGGCACCGTTGCCGTGCTGATCCTCGCCTTCATGATCCGCTATATCCCGGTCGGTTTCGGCGCCATTGCGCCGGCGCTTGCCCAGGTCGGAGAAGAGCTCGACCGCGGTGCGCGCATCTCCGGCGCCGACTGGTGGACGACGGTGACCCGCATCATCGTGCCGATCCTGAAACCCGCGCTGTTCAGCTGCTACGCGCTGCTGTTCATCCACTTTTTCAAGGAGTACGTGACGGCGGCCTTCCTCTACCAGCCCGGCTCCGAAATCATCGGCACCACCATGCTGCAGCTCGTCGCCCAGGGTGACAATGGCCCGGTCTCCGCCCTCGCAACCATCCAAGTCGTCATAACCGCCGCGTTCGTCATTCTCGCACGCCGCGTCATGGGAGCCAAAATCTATGGCTGATCTCGTCCTCCAGAATCTCACGATCAAATACGGCTCCGTCACGGCCGTCGACAACCTCAATATCCATGTCGCATCGGGTGAGTTCCTGACGCTGCTCGGACCGTCCGGCTGCGGCAAGTCAACCTCGCTGTTTGCGGTCGCCGGCCTCAACCATGCGACCTCGGGCACGATCCGCATCGGCGACCGGGTGCTGTTCGACGGCAACCCGAACAACACGGTGCCGCCGGAAAAACGCAATATCGGTCTCGTCTTCCAATCCTATGCACTGTGGCCGCACAAGACGGTGGCGGAGAACCTCGCCTTTCCGCTGACCCTCAGAAAGATCGGCAGGGCCGAGCGCGACGAGCGCATTAAGGAAGCGCTCGGCCTCGTCGAAATGCTGCCTTATGCGGATCGCTATCCGTTCGAGCTTTCCGGAGGCCAACAGCAGCGTGTGGCGCTTGCCCGTGCGCTCGTCTATCGCCCGCCGCTTCTGCTCCTCGACGAACCGCTGTCGAACCTCGATGCCAAGCTGCGCGAACGCGCCCGCGTCTGGCTGCGCGAACTGCAGGAAAGGCTGAACGTTACTACCATCTATGTGACCCACGACCAGGCCGAAGCGCTCGCCGTCTCCGACCGGATCGCGGTGATGAGTATGGGACGGATGCGGCAACTCGGAACGCCGCGCGATATCTACGAGCGGCCGGCCGACAGCTTCGTCGCCGATTTCATCGGCTCGTCCAACTTCTTCGACGGCACGATGATCGAGAGCGGCACGGAAAAGGCCCGTATCCGGCTGGCGGACGGCAGCGAGATCGTCACTCCGCCCGGCCCGGCCGGCAAGGATGGCAGCGTCGTCGTCGCCATCCGTCCGGAAAAGATCGAGCTCACCGGCGAGACCGGCCCCAACACGATGCGGGTTTCGATCGAACAGCGAACCTATCTCGGCTCCGTCTGGCAATACGCGGTGCGCTCGGGTGCAGTGGATTTCCGCATCCAGACTCCTTCGGAGCTGAAGGAGAATTCTATCCTCGTGCGCATTCCTCAGGAACACTGCGCCGTTTTCCCCGAAAAACCCGGCGCGAATTGAGGTTTACATGGCAGAGACTAAGAAAACCATCCGTTTCCAGCCGGAACAGAAGGGCCCGCTGCACGGCATCCGCGTCGTCGATCTGAGCCGTGTGGTCGCCGGCAACATGCTCTCCCTGCAGCTTGGCGATTTCGGCGCCGACGTCATCAAGGTCGAGCCTCCGCAAGGAGATGCATTGCGGGAGTGGCGCGACAATGGCCATTCGCTGCACTGGAAGACCTATGGCCGCAACAAGCGCTCGGTCGCGCTCAACCTGCGCCAGCCGAAAGCGCTGGAGGCCTTGAAGAAACTCATCGAAAAGGCCGACGTCTTCATCGAGAACTTCCGACCCGGAACGCTGGAGGAAATGGGCCTTTCACCCGAAGGCCTGCTCGAGCTCAATCCGCAGCTCATCATCGTGCGGATATCCGGCTTCGGCCAGACCGGTCCCTATGCCAAGCTTCCGGGCTTCGGCACGCTGGTCGAGGCGATGAGCGGCTTTGCCTCACGCACCGGTTTTCCGGATCGCGAGCCGGTCCTTCCCCCTTTGGCCTTGGCCGACATGATCTCGGGGCTGACCGGGGCGAACGCGGTGATGATGGCGCTCTTCGCCCGAGAGCGCGGAGATGCGGCCGGCCAGGTTATCGACCTTTCGCTTTTGGAGCCGATCTTCGCCTCGCTCGGGCCGGAAGCTTCGATCTACCGCGTGACTGGCAAGGTCAAGCAAAGGTCGGGCTCCGGGTCCAACACGGTCTCGCCGCGCAACGTCTATCTCTGCAGCGACGGCAAATATGTCGCGCTTTCCGGATCCACCCAAGTGATCGCGATGCGGATCTTCGACATCATCGGCCGTCCCGACATGAAGGACGACCCGCGCTTCTCCACCAATATGGAGCGCGTCAGGCATCGCGAACTCGTGGATGCCGCGCTCGGCGAATGGTTCGCGACCCGCACACGCGACGAGGCTCTGGCCGGAATGCGTGCGGCGGGCGCCACGGTCGGGCCAGTCTATGACATTGCCGACATCAGCAACGACCGGCATTTCGCCGAGCGCGAGATCGTGGTGGAGGTCGAGGATGCCGATCTCGGCAGTATCCCGCAACACAATATCTTCCCGCGCTTTTCCGCGACACCCGGCGTCTTCCGCCACCCGGCGCCGGCAGTCGGCGAGCAGACCGAGGCGATCCTTGCGGAAATCGGCATGACCTTGGGCGATCTGGAGGGCGAGGAATGATCTCTTCGCTTCTCTATGTACCTGGCAATGCGCCCCGCTTCCTGGAAAAGGCGGGGCAGCGCGGCGCCGATGTCGTCATTGTCGACCTTGAGGATGCCGTGCCGGAAGCGGCGAAAACCGAGGCCCGTGATGGTCTGGCGAAGTGGGTGCCGGAAATCAAACGGGGCAGTTGCCAGGTCTTCGTGCGCGTCAACCAGTCGGATCGCCTCATAGAGGATGCTATCGCTGCGACCCTTGCAGGCGCCGACGCGGTCTATATCCCGAAAGTCGACAGCCCGGATATTCTTGCCGGCTTGGACAAAACCCTGACGGCGCATGAAGGCGACCGCACACCGATCTCCTTCGTGCCGCTGATCGAGGACATGAAGGGCCTGTTCGAGGTCCGCGCCATCGCGCAGGGGCCGCGTGTCATCGCTTTGACTGCCGGCGGCGAGGACCTGGCGACCGCCATGGGTGCCAAGCCGACACCTGAAGTGCTGCGCTATCCCAAACTGATGATCCACTATGCCGCCAAGGAAGCTGGCGTTCTCTCCTTCGGCATGCTCAGGACCACGGTCGATTTCGCCGACAAGGATGCGCTGCGGGCCGCCGCGCTGGAGGCGCGCGATTTCGGTTTCGACGGCGCGAGCTGCATTCATCCCTCTGTCGTGCCGATCCTCAACGAATGCTTCGCGCCAAATCCGGAAGAGGTCGAATGGGCACGTAAGGTCCTCGCAGCCAATGGCGAGAACGCCGCTGCAGGCCGCGGCGCCTTCATGCTGGAAGGAAAGTTCATCGATGCGCCGATCGTGACGCGCGCCCGGAATCTTCTTGCGCGATTTGAGAAAGGACGGGCCACCTGATGATTCAAAACAAGCAACACGGCGAACGCCGACGGCGCATTCTCGTGACCCATAACAAGATCGCCGAAAAGGCTATCCGGCTCTTGAACGAGCATGATGTCGACGTGTTCTTCTCGCCACCCTACGATCCGTCCGACATGGTGGCGAAACGCGCCGCCGAACTTATGATCGATGGGCTGATGGTGCGCCAGGGGCGCATTACCCAGGAGGTGATTGCCGCATCCCCCAATCTCAAGGTCATCGCCAAGCATGGCGTCGGCGTCGACAATGTCGATATCGCTGCTGCGGCCAAACGCGGGATACCCGTGCTTAGGGCGATGGGGTCGAATTCCCGCGCCGTCGCCGAACATACGATTACGCTCGCTCTCGCGCTGGTGAAGGAAATCCTGCCGCTCGACAGGGCCGTAAAAAGCGGGGAATGGCCGAAGCCGGTTTTCACCGGTAAGGATTTTCTGGACGCGACGATCGGCCTGATCGGTTACGGCGGTATCGGCCGCGAGACCGCCCGCATGGCGGAAGCCCTCGGAATGGAGGTCGTGGTCTATGATCCCTTCGCGCCGGGTGCTGCCGAAGCCGATGGCTTTGCGTCCGCGACGGATATCGACGCCATGCTCCCGGGTCTCGATATTCTGAGCATCCATTGCCCGCTCACCGCCACGACCCGCGACATCATCGATGCCCGGCGGCTGACGCTGATGAAGCCGACCGCCGTTGTCGTCAACACGGCCCGCGGAGGCATCGTCAACGAGGCTGCGCTCGCCGAGGCGCTTTCGGCCGGCAGGATTGCCGGTGCCGCGCTCGACAGTTTTTCGATCGAGCCTCCCCCGGCCGACAGCCCGCTCTGGGCGCTGAATACGCTGATCGCAACGCCTCATATCGGCGGGGTTACCCATGGTTCCGCCGACAGCATGGCCGAAATCGCCGCCCGCCACATCATCAGCGTGCTCGACGGAAATGCGCCCGACGAACGCTCGCTCGCCCGCCCTATCGAACTGTCTGCCTGAGGTTTTCCATGACATACGGATTTAGAGTCAAACTGAGCTGGGATCGTACCGCGCCGGAACTGGTGGAATCGTTCCGCAATCTTCCGGTCGCCAATGTCAGCGATTCCATGTCGCGCATCTGCGCGCTCGGCGCCGATCTGAGGCCGATGCATCGATCCGGCAATCTCGCCGGTCCGGCGCTGACTGTCAGAACACGCCCCGGCGACAATCTGATGTTACACAAGGCGATCGACATGGCAAAACCCGGCGACGTGATCGTCGTGGATGCTGCGGGCGAAACGGCGAATTCGCTGATGGGCGAGCTGATGCTAGCCCATGCGATCCGCCGTGGCGTTGCCGGCTTCGTGATGAACGGGGCGATCCGCGACGCCGAGGCTTTCCTGGAGCGCAACCTGCCGGTCTTTGCCTGCGGCGCAACGCATCGCGGCCCCTACCGTACCGGACCGGGCGAAATCGGTTTTCCGATTGCGATCAACGGTTCCGTCATCGAGCCGGGCGACCTGATCCTGGGCGATCTCGACGGCGTCGTTTCCGTACCCAAGGCGAATGCCCCGGAAATCCTGAAGGCTGCGATCAAGAAGCACGAGGCCGAAACCCGTCAGATGGTGGAGACCGAAGCCGGTACCGTCAATCGCGAGTGGGTGGACAAAGCTCTGCAGGATGCAGGCTGCGAATTCATCGTCTGACGGCGATTCGACTGGGAAATTGCGCCACGTCGGCGCTAGGACCAATCGACAATCAGGTTGCGGGCGCGGCGCGAGCGAATTTCGTGGATGGCAAGGAGAAGCGACCGAGGTGGAGCATAACTCCACGAGGGCGCTTCGACGCCGCAAGGCACGAAATCCGCCGCGTCCCACGCTGCGCCAGCCGGCCCGAAGGCCGGCTAAAGGACGCAGCGCTCCCTGAAACACGCGCAATCCTTTCCGAAAATGCTGAAGCATTTTCGGGGTTGCGCGTGGGATATGGTTAAAATCGCCCATTGCCGCGTCGCGAAACCTTGATGGAGTTCGGTTCCACCATTGGTTTCGCTCCTGGAACTGAACGATTTTCCCGCGAGAGGCTCTTCGCCGAAGCCCGCCAGGCATGGATGCAGCTCCATCGTCGCGTCGAGCGCGCAGGGCGCGACCAGCAGCGCGCCTTTAATCCTGCGTGCGATCCGACGCCCGGCATAGCTTGCCGCCAGGAGGCAGCCCAGGCTATGCGCTACGAGAAAGGCGCTTCCGGTTTGCGAAAGCGCCTCATCAAGTTCCCGCTGCCAAACCGAGAGAACCGGACAGGCCCAATCCATTTGTTCGACGACCATCGAATGTGGGCGCTCGCGCGCCCAGATCCGCTGCCAATGCGCGTTGGAGGAACCATTCAACCCTGGAAGAATGAGCGTCGCTGACATGCTGACTCCCTAAATCGTAGGGATATGAGTTTATCTCATGCATCGAGGCAGTCAGCGTATGAAAAGCCAAAAGCGACAAGATCGTAGATTTTTCTCCCGCCGCAGAGCGCTCATCCGCCAAATGGTAGCCGCCGCTTGCCGATCGCGCTTTTCTGCCGACCCAAATGCAAGTACGGCATTCCAGGAATCGCTGCATTTAAGATGTATTTTCTCATTTTCCGGCGGGAAATTTAGAATAATGGATTTATTTTTCAAATCCGCACTGAATTCGATTGAGCCGACTCGTACAATAATATAGCGATTTGTGGATTAACTGACCCTAGGAGACAGCTATGACCGACAGCATCGAAAACGCAGTGGTTTCCGCTCGCCTGGGCCAGCTCCCCACCTCCTGTTGCCACTCCCCTGCCTTGCGAATGCAAAGCGTCGATGACGCCAGCCATCCGGTAAGACAATTCCAGACAGGCCTGACAGGGCGGAGTGACCAACATGAACAGACAGGTTATTGAACACGCCGGCCTCCCCGTCGGCATAGCAGTCCGGCAAGACGATCTATACCGCTTTATCGCCGTCAAGTTTCACGTCATCGATCTCGATGAGAGGCGCTTCGCGAGCCTGAACGAGCTCAAGGCCGCCATACGCGATCACGTGAACCATAATACCGCCCTCGCGGCATGACTGAAGCGCTGCGGCGACAAAGCAAAGATCTTTTCCTTTCCGCAGGTTCTATAGAATTTATCGCGTCGCGCACCCCATCGTTCTCGTGGACTGTCTGGCCGGGATGAGATCATCCTTCTCTACATCTTCCCACGAGAACGAGTGGAATAATCGGGCATGAGCGCTGCATCGGACTTTCTCTGGTACATACCCAACGACACCAAGGCCGGTCATCGCGGCGATGCGCCGGTTGAAAACCATAACAGTCTCGAAGCACTGCTGGCCCAGGCGACCGCGATCGAGGAACACGGCTGGAAGGGCGCTTTGATCGGTACCGGCTGGGGCCGCCCGGATACGTTCACCGTCGCGGCGGCCCTTGCCGCCCGCACGCGTACATTCGAGCCTCTGATCGCGGTCCGTCCCGGTTACTGGCGGCCGGCGCAGTTTGCCTCGGCTGCCGCCACTCTCGACCATCTGACCAATGGCCGCGTGCGGGTCAACATCGTCTCGGGCAAGGACGATCTCGCAGCCTATGGAGACAATGAAGGCAATCAGCAACATCGCTACGCCCGCACCAAGGAATTTATGCGGCTGGTCCGCAGATTGTGGACCGAGGAAAACGTCACTTACGCCGGCGAGCATTTCCAGGTCGCCGGCTCGACGGCCGAACCGCGCATCCAAACCCGGGGCCAGCGGCGCCATCCCAGGCTCTATTTCGGCGGCGCTTCGCAAGCAGCCGAACACATTGCGGCGACCGAAGCGGATGTGCAGCTCTTCTGGGGCGAGCCTTTGGAGGATATCGCGGCACGGATCGAACGGCTGAGAACACTCAGCGCCACGCTCGATCGCGACCTGCCGCCATTGGAGTTCGGCCTGCGCATCACGACGCTGGTGCGCGACACGACCGAACAGGCCTGGACAAGTGCCGAGGCGAAAATCGCCGCCATGGCGGCGGGTACGGCCGGCAGTTGGCAGGATCATCGCCGCGCGGTCGCCGTAGGGCAGCAACGCCTGTTCGAACTGCAGGAACGCGGCGATGTGCTGGACGACAATCTCTATACGGCGCCGGGCAGGGTCGGCGGCGGCGGCGCGGGCACGACGTGGCTGGTCGGTTCCGCAGAAGATGTTGCCCGCTCGCTGCGGAGATACCGCGAGCTTGGCATATCCCATTTCATCCTGTCCGATACGCCCTACCTGACCGAGATCAAAAGGCAGGGCGAGCAATTGCTCCCCCTCCTGCTCGATCGCTGACCGCCGCCTGTCACCGGTTGCCTGCAGGACGTTTTACTTCACCACGGAGCGCGATCAGGCAGACCGTTTTGGCCGCCAGCGCAACAGATAGGACTCCAACGAATAGGCCAGCCGGTTGAGCGAAAAGCCGACCAGGCCGAGAATGATAACGCCCACCATCACCATGGCCATGTCAAAACGTTCCCGGCCGGCAATGACAAGCCCCCCGATGCCAGGCCCGACCGCGAGGAAATATTCCGCCCCGACAGTCGCCAGCCAGGAATAGATCAGCCCGAGATGCACGCCGGTGGCGATCGACGGCATGGCGGACGGGAGATAGATGCGCAGGATGCGCTGGCGCCGGTTGAATTTCAACGCACGCCCGACCTCCAGCAGATCCGTCGGTGCGGCGCGCATGCCGTCATAGGTATTGAGCACGATCGGGATGAACGCCGCGAGCGCCACGAATACGATCTTTGCCTGTTCGCCGAAACCAAACCAGACGGATATCAACGGGATCCAGGCAAGCAGGGAAACCTGCTTGAGGCCATTGAAGGTCGGCATGACCAGCCGGTCTGCGATACGAGAGGATGCAACCACCGCGGCGAACACGATGCCGATCGCGGCCCCGATCAGGAAACCGGTGAGATTGCGCATGAGGCTGAAGGCAAGATCGCCGCTCAGATCGTTGTCGATCAGTTCGCGCTTTGCCGTTAGCACCACGTCCTTGAGTGAAGGCAAAAACCGCGGGTCGGAAAGTCCCGTCCGGTTGGAGATTTCCCAGGCAAGCAGCAGCAGGATGGGGAGCGTGATGCCGCGGCGCAGGCGAACGGTCCTCGATGACGTCGTCATTGTTCCGCCTCTCCTTTTTTCCAGCGCTGTAAAAGCTTCTCCATATTGTTCAGCCCCGCATCCATGACGAAGCCGATCAACCCGATAACGATCATCGCGACGATGACGGTATCGAGCCAGAACATCTGCCGGCCCCAAACCAACAGGTAGCCCAGGCCTTCGGACGAGGCGAGCAGTTCGACGCCAACCAGTGAGGTCCAAGAATGCGTCAGTCCATAGCGGATGCCGGTGAAGATCGAAGGAATGGCAGCCGGCAGCACAATCAGCCGGAGTTCCTGGCCGCGCCCAAAGCGCAGCGCCCTGCCCACTTCCAGATAGCTCGGCGGCACATTACGAATGCCCGTGAACGTATTGAGCGCCATGGGGACGAAAGCACCCTTGGCGATCACAATGATCTTCAGCGTTTCGTCGATGCCGACGAGCAGCATCAGAAGCGGAATCCACCCGAGCGTCGGGATCTGGGCAAATGCCAGGAAAAGCGGTTTGACGTAGTCTTCAATCCGCTCGGAAAGGCCCATGGCAATCCCCAAGCCAAGGCCCAGAACGGCTCCGATGGCAAATCCGAAGACGACACGCCGCAGGCTGACGGCCGTGTGATAGAGAAGCTCGCCACTGGCAACCATGTCACGCGCCGTCTCGTAGACGTAAGCAGGCGGCGGCAGGATCTGTTCGGCGAGCCATCCCCTGTCAGAGGCCAGCCACCAGAGCGCCATGAGGGCAACCGGCAGGATCAGCGCTGTCAGCGCGATGCCGATCCGTCTGCGCGACGGCCATGACAGCGAAGAGCCGGCATGGCCCGATGGTTCTGAAATCGCGGCCATGCCGTCTTCCTCACCCCTTGGCGGTCAAGGCTCACGATGCGAGCGGCTTGCCATCAGCGCCGTAGGCCTGCCAGAATTTCTGCAAACCAAAACGTTCGATGGCGCTGTTGAGATATTTTGGTTCGAACCAGCCATCGAGATCGATGACGCGGCGAATAAGGCCGAATTCCTTGCTCTTGACGCCCTGCTCGGCATATTGCGACAAAAGAAGTTCGTCGAGCAGCGGCGAGTTGCGATAGGCAAGCGTGTCCTTGCTGAAGTATTCCTCCAGGATCGGAATCGGCGTACCGGACTTGTGCCAGAGTTCGAACAGCGCGGCGCGATTGGGCTCGTCCGAAGACCATTGCGCCGCCTTGACGAAAGCATCGATCACGCGCTGGGTGATTTCGGGATGTTCATCGATAAACGCCTGACGGCCGATGATGCCGGCATTGCGGCCGAAGCGCGGATCATCCCCCTTGGTCGTGTAGACGACGTCGGCCGAGCCCTTGGCGGCAAGATTGATGAGCTGGGTATCACCGAAGGCGGCGTCGATATCCTTGCTGGTCAACGCCGCCACCGTGCCGGCACTGTCCAGATTCACCACCTGGATGTCGCGCTCCTTCAGTCCGTGGGCCTCCAGCACCTTGATGGCTGCGAGGTGGCCGTTGGTACCGCGTTGAAAGGCCACTTTCCGGCCCTTCAGGTCTTCAATCCTGGTGATGCCGCTATCTTTGGCGACGGCCAGATAAAGAGGTTTGCGGGCGCCGCTGGCCATCAGGTATTTCGTCTTGAGCCCGTTGGCGCGCCCGATCAGGGACGGCAGATCACCCTGATAGGCGAAATCGAGCTGGTCGTTGGCGAAACCTTCGTTGACCGCCGGGCCTGCCCCCTTGAAAAAGGTCCACTCGATCTTGATGTTCGGATCGTTGACGAATTCCTTCTCGAGGAATTCGCCAGCCCTCGCCGTGGCCGCAGACGTGCCTTCGGCGAAGGGGCGGTTATCGACGCCGATAGCGGCATAACCGACATGGATCACCAAGGGATCTGTGGCCTTGGCGGAGGCTGTGGCAATGCCGATGGCGATGCCTGCGCCGGCGACCAGGCGCAACAGGGTCGTGAATTTCATCATTCTATCTCCTTGAGAAGGGATCAACCGGCGGCGACAAGCGGGCGGCGGTTGGCGGAAACGGGCTCATCGCCGTGGTCCTGCAGGGGGATCGCACCGGCGCGTATCGTGCCGTTGAGACTATCGAGAACACGGTTGCGAACGGCGGCGAGTTCGGCGGTGGTGCGATCGCGCGGCCGTGGCAGATCGACCGGAACGATATCGCGGATCCGGCCCGGCCGGGGCGACATGATCACGACGCGGTCGCCGAGATAAACGGCCTCGTCGACGTCATGCGTCACCAGAACCATGGTAATGCGCTCCTTGGCCCAGATGACCTGTAATTCATCCTGCAGCCGCGTCTTGGTGATGGCATCGAGGGCACCGAACGGCTCATCGAGGAAAAGCACGTTGGGCCGGTTGACCAGTCCCCTCGCAATGCCTGCACGCTGCGCCATGCCGCCGGAAAGTTGATGCGGATAGGCCTTGGCGAAACCGGAAAGGCCGACGAGTTCGAGATGCTGTTCCACCAGCGTCTTCTTTTCAGCCTTGCTCAATCCCGAATTCTCCAGGCCGAGCGCTATATTGCGCTCGATGGTCAGCCAGGGAAACAGACGCGGCTCCTGGAAGACCATGCCGCGATCGAGACTGGGGCCGTCGACCAGGCGACCGGCATGACGGATCGCGCCGCTATGCGTCGTGTCGAGGCCGGCACCGAGACGCAGAAGCGTCGACTTGCCACAGCCGCTTGCCCCGACAATGGTGACGAATTCGCCTTCAGCGACATCGAGCGTGACGTTGTCGAGCGCGGTCAGGCTTTCGCCGTTGACATGGAACTGGCGCGTGACGTTCCTGATTTGAAGATGGGTTTCGGATGTCATCTGTTCTCCTATTCCGCGGCGACCTGCCTGCTGGCGGGATGACGGGGAATGTTGAGACCGAGATTGTCGCGCAGCGTGCTGCCCTCGTATTCGGTGCGGAAAAGGCCGCGGCGGCGCAGTTGCGGCAGGACGTGGTCTATGAAGTCGGTAAGGCCGGCCGGCAGATGCGGCGGCATGACGTTGAAGCCGTCGGCAGCTTCCTCGCGAAACCAGGCCTCCATCTGATCGGCAATCTGAACGGGCGTGCCGACGATCTGCCAGTGACCCCGCGCGCCTGCGATACGCAGATAGAGCTGGCGAATGGTGAGGTTTTCGCGTCGCGCCAGATCAAGCAGCAGTCTCTGTCGGCTCTTGCTGAGATTGGTTTCCGGAAGCTCCGGAACCGGCCCGTCAAGCGGGTATTGCGAAAGGTCGGTGCCGCCGGCCATGCCATGCAGCAGAGACAGGCCGACGACAGGATGGATGAGCTCCTGCAGTTGCTCGAACTTCTCCCGAGCCTCGGCTTCACTGCGCCCGACCACCGGAAAGATGCCGGGCATGATCTTCAGATCCTCGCGGTGTCGGCCGTATCTGGCAAGGCGCCCTTTCAAGTCCGCATAGAAGGTCTTTGCATCCTCGATCGTCTGATGCGCAGTGAAAACGACCTCGGCTGTTCTTGCCGCAAGTTCCTTGCCGGGTTCAGACGACCCGGCCTGCACCAGAACCGGATGGCCCTGCGGTGCGCGTGAGACGTTCAGTGGCCCGCGTACCTGGAAATGCTTGCCCTTATGGTGAAGGATGTGCTGCTTTTCCGGTTCAAAGAAAATGCCGCTTTGCTTGTCGCGCACAAAGGCATCCTCTTCGAACGTATCCCACAGACCGCGCACGACATCGGCAAATTCCTCGGCACGTTCGTAGCGCTCATCATGGGCATAATGTTCGTCGCGCCCAAAATTCTGTGCTTCGTGGTCGTTGGCCGACGTCACGAGGTTCCAACCGGCGCGACCACCGCTGATATGATCAAGCGAGGCGAACTTTCGGGCGACGTGATAGGGTTCGTTGTAGGATGTCGAGGCCGTCGCCACGAAACCGATCCGGCTGGTCACCGCCGCCAGCGCTGAAAGCAGCGTGATCGGTTCGAACTGGGCGACATAGCGTTGGGCGGTGCGACTTAAAGCATCGATATCGTCACCGCGTGTTCCGACACCGTCAGCCATGAAGACAAGATCGAACTTGGCGGCTTCGGCTGCCTGGGCAAGGGCGACGTAGTGGGCAAAATTCGATCCGGCATCGGCCTGGGCCTGCGGATGACGCCAGGCCGCGATATGATGCCCGGTCGGGTATAGAAATGCTCCGAGCTTCAACTGATTTTGCCTGCCGGCCATAACTGCCTCCTGGTTGCAGGGTGCAAGCTAACAGGAATCTACTATTTCTATAGAAATTATGTTCTATTTAGAGTATCGAGTTTAAACTTTTCTCATCACGCGAGAACGAGCCCCACAGTGACCACCCGGGCGCGACCGCTGAAACCTATGCCCGGGTTCTATGCGGCGGGACGGGTAAGCGAGGCCGAGGGCGGCTACCGCGTCGATACCGGACCGAATTCCGCGTCGCGTCTTTTCGTCGATACCCCAACCGCGCAAAAGCTTTTCCCCGGTCTCGATATCGAAGGCACCCCAGTCAATGGATTTGCCGCGCTTCGCATCCAGGTTGGCGATATCGAGCGGGCACGCGCCGCGCTGGCCAATAACCGGGTCGCTTTCGTGCCCCGCCAGGCGGGCCGCAGTCGGACCTCACGAGGCAAGCGGCACGGCCATCGAATTTACGGCAGACTAGGAAGAAGAGCCGCGGCTAGATCGCCTGTTTCCAACGGAGCAAAGGCGATAGCCGCCACAATGCCTAACCGCGGCCCGGCCTTCCAGGCCTGTGGGCCGATCCCGCCTCAATAGACCGGATACATGCCCCAGAAGAAGGTTTCCGGTTGAGTTTCAAGATCGTCGCGTTCGTCGTCATCGGCACGAAATCGCGCAGCCTCAGTCTCCCCGATGGTATCCTCCTCCTGCGGAGGCGGGCGCCGGGTCAGGCCAAAAAGGTCAAATCCGAATATTGAAAAGCCGCTGATGGTCATCGTCCGTTCTCCGGTTGATCCTTCATCCATCTTGCAGCGTTCAATGGCTCCAGGTCAATTTAGTCTACAATCTCTATATACTAAGTTCCTCTCCGGATCTGAGAAATTCCCGCGAAATTTAACGGGCTTACGAAAACGCATTCTTTGCAAGAGGCTTCGCATCCCTGCAGCTAAAAAATCATTCCCATTCTGCATTATCGGTGCTGGGGTGCGCCCAAAATGAGGAACAGGCCCGCAAGGGGCAACTATTTGCCCTCGGGCGATACGGCCGCAATAACTTTTCCCTCAATGTCGGAAAATAGTATATAAAATTTGTAGATTATAATCCTGGCGCCCGATTATTATCCCCCATCAACTGACGACCGAGCGGATGCTCATTTTGGCGCCGCATCCTCCCTCCTTGTGACACATGTCCACCGTCAGGCGATCGCAATATCCGGGATCTGGCTCTCACGGGGACCATGTCCCACCGATCGCCTGCCCCTTTGCGAGTATCCTGCATGACCACGACACCCGACGAGACCGTCTCCCTCCCCGACATTCCAGACCTTATCCGCAGCTATCATCCGGATCTCATCGCCATCCGGCATGATCTGCACGCGCATCCAGAGATCGGCTTCGAGGAGGTGAGAACATCAGGTATTGTGGCCGACAAGCTTTCCTCATGGGGCATCGACGTCCACCGCCACATCGGAAAAACCGGTGTGGTCGGTCGCCTGCAGGGACGTCATCCCGGCAACCGCTCTATCGGACTGCGCGCCGACATGGATGCGCTGCCGATGCCCGAGGATACCGGCCTTCCCTACGCCTCGATCTATCCCGACCGGTTTCACGGCTGCGGCCACGACGTCCACACCACAATTCTTCTGGGCACGGCGCGCTATCTCGCCGCGACACGGGATTTCGCCGGCACCGTCACATTCATTTTCCAGCCCGCCGAGGAAGGATTGGGCGGTGCGCGTGCGATGATCGCCGATGGGCTTTTCGAGCGCTTCCCCGTGGACGAGATCTATGGCTTGCACAATTCCACCCAGTCGCCGCCGAACCACCTGCACGTCACCGCCGGATCGATTCTCGCTGGAGCCGATTTCTTCGACGTGACCTTCAAGGGCAAGGGCGCCCATGGCGCGCATCCCGACGTCGCGCATGATCCCATCCCGGCGATCACTGAACTCGTGCAGGCGCTGCAGACGGTCGTCAGCCGAAACGTGACGCCGACGAGCCCCGCCGTCCTGTCGGTTACCAAGATCGGTGGCGGCTCGGCCTATAACGTCATTCCGGAGACGGCGAGCGTCGGCGGCACCATCAGGGCCTTCTCCGACGAAGTGCGCCAGCTGATCCGCAAGCGCGTGGCGACGATCGCTCAAAATATCGCGGCTGCACACGAACTTCGCGCCGAGGTCGATATACGCGACATTTTTTCGGTTCTGACCAATCACCCGGATCACGTCGAGATCGTCGCCGATGTCGCCCGCAGCGTACTCGGCCGGGATCAGGTCTCTACCGCGCCGAAACAATCGATGGGAAGCGAGGATTTCGCCGACATGCTGCGGCACGCGCCCGGCGCCTTCTTCACGCTCGGCCATTCCGGCAACGTGCCGGCCCACAATCCCGGCTTCGTCGTCGACGACGACATCCTTCCCGTCGGCGCCACGCTTTTTGCCCGGCTGGTCGAAACCCGTCTGAAGGCCGCCTGACACCCTTCTTCCTCCGATTTGAAAAGAAAAGGAACGATCCATGCGCATTTCCAGACGTCACGCGTTGCAGCTGTCCGTAGCCTTCGGGGCCAGCATCCTTCCCCTCAGCCGATCGTTTGCGCAATCCGCCGCCTCGCCCAAGACGGGCGGCGTTCTCACCACCATTGCCGTCGGCGAGCCGACGACGCTCGTGCCGCTTCTTGATTCCAACACCCGCACGCGGGTGATTTCGACCAAGATCCTCGAGGGTCTCGTCAGCTTCGACGACAAGTTCAATCCTCGTCCGGTACTGGCGGCATCGTGGTCGGTTTCCGACGACGGGCTGCGCTATACCTTCAACCTGCGCCCCGGCGTCAAATGGCATGACGGCAAGGACTTCACCTCCGCCGACGTGCGTTTTTCGCTGCTGGCGTTCAAACGGGTGGGGCCGCGCGGCCGCATCACCTTCGCCAATGTAACCGATGTCGAAACACCGGACGCACATACCGCCGTGGTCGTGCTGTCCAAGCCGACACCGTTCCTGTTACGGGCGCTGACCGGCGGCGAAACCCCGATTCTGGCGGCGCACACCTATCCGAGCGAGGATTTCGCCGCGAGCCGCAACGGCAGCAATCCCATCGGCACCGGCCCCTTCGTCTTCCAGGAATGGGTGCGCGGCAGCCATGTCACGCTTGCCCGCAATCCGGATTACTGGCAGTCGGGCCTGCCCTATCTCGATAGTGTCGTCGCCCGGTTCGTCGGGGATGCCGCAGCCGCGACGATCGCGATCGAAACCGGGGAGGCGCAGCTTTCCACCGACGTCTCGCTTGTCGATCTCGAACGCCTCAAGCAAAATCCGCAGATCGCCGTCGACACCTATACGGATGCCTATCTGAACAATGCGCAGGTCTTCGAGTTCAATCTCGAAAATCCGGTTCTGGCCAAGCGCGAGGTACGCCATGCGCTTGCGCATGCGATCGATCGCAAATTCATCATCGACGCGATCTATTTCGGCACCGCCAAGCAAGCCGGTTCGACCATTCCGGCCGTTTTTGCCCAATATAATGACGAGGGCCCCTTCCAGTATCCGTTCGATCCGCAAAAGGCAGCCGAACTGCTCGACGCCGCGGGATACGAAAAGAAGGGTGATGGCTTTCGGTTCAGCCTGAAGCTGGCTTTCATGCCCGGCGACGCCTTCCGCAAGACCGCGGAATATTTCCGCTCGGCATTCGCGAAGGTCGGCGTCAAGGTCGAAGTCCTGGATGGTGATCTCGCCACCTATATCAAGCGCGTCTACAACGAGCGCGGCTTCGATCTCAACCTCAACGGCATCAGCCGCCTCTTCGACCCCACCACTGGCGTGCAGCGCCTCTACTGGTCCGACGGCATCAAGAACGTCGCGCCTTACGTCAATGCCGCCCATTACAACAACCCTGAGGTCGACGAACTCTTCCGCGCGGCCGCCGTGGAGCAGGACGACGAAAAGCGGGCGGAAGTATTCAAAAAGATCCAGGCGATCGTCGGCGCCGACCTGCCGAACTTCGCGGTCATCGCTCTGCCGACCGTCATCACCCGCTCGGCTACGGCAAAAGACGTCGTCACGACCATCGACGTTGCCTCGAGCGATTTCGCGCGGGCATGGCTCGACCAATAGCCAAACAGGAAGGGCCGGCTTTCGCCGGCCCCTCTCAAGCTCAAAATCTCGATGTGACCTTAGAACACCTTACCTTCCAGCAGATGTGTGGTCGTGCCGTTGAGCAGATAGTCCCCGACGACGCGGGCCTTGTGGTTTAACGGATTATGGCTGAGCACCGTGCGGATATTGCGCCAGTGGCGATCGAAATTTCTGCCGCGCGATGTCGCCGAACCACCGCCCAGTTCGAACAGCCGTTCCGCCGTCCGTGGTCCGAGTTGCCCCAGGAGTAGCTGGGCTTGCGCTGTCGCCATAGCGCTGTCCAGCAGCGCCTGTTCGATCTCCGACGGATTGCCTGCAACGAAGGCCGCCACCGTCCGATCGAGCGCGGCTGCCGCAGCCGCGACGGCGGCATCGATGGCAAAGGAATTGGCGGCGATCTCGCCAACCACCTGCTGCACGAACGGGTCCTGATTGGCGGTCTCGGCCATGCTGTGCGCGGCCGAGCGCGCCTGACCGCGCACATAGGCGAGACCATCCGACAGCACGTTCCTGACTGCGCCCGCGGCACTTGCCGCCAGATGCAGTTGCCTGAGTGTCGAGCAATGGCGTCCAATCTGACCGTCGAGCCCGCGACGTGCGAATTCGTGCGAAAACACCTCGACATTCTCAAGGAGAACGCCGCCGCTTGCGGTCAACCTCTGCCCCATGCCGTCCCAATCGTCGAGAATGCGGATACCCGGCCGGTCGACGGGAAGAAGCGCCCTTACGACCTGGCCGTCTTCATCGAGGGCACTGAACGAGGCGAAATCGGAAAAGGCGGTCCCGGTCGCATACCATTTCCGGCCGTTGAGACGGAAACGATCCCCATCGCGGACGATCGTGGTCGTCACCTGCCCCGGCCGGGCGGTGTTCTGCTCGGTGTGGGCGCCGCCGAATAGCTTGCCCTCCAGAATACGTTCGATGGCGCCGGCATCATGCTCCTGTGGCGCGCTGAGGATGGTGTTTTCCACATAGTTGAAATGCGATCGCAATGCGTGGGCGACGTTGGAATCCGCCGCGCCGATCGCCGCAATCATCTCGATATAATCGGTAACGGTCCCACCGGGGCCGCCGAGTGATACCGGAACGCGCAAGGCGCCGAGCCCGAGTTCCTTGAACAGGCGGAAAGCGGCAAACGGCAGTTCGCGGTTGAGCTCGCGTTCCACAGCACCCTTCTTCACTTCCGCGACGAAATCAGGGATCCGCGCCAGCAATTCGGCGCGGTCCGGCCCGGTCTCATTCTTCAATCTGACGATACTCAAATCACGTTCCTCTTGGATCAACAGGTCGTCCACCAGGCCGGGCCTATGGTTCGAGGTAGATATCCGCGCCATTCGACCACAGGTCCTCGACGCCAATCTTGAGGTTCTTCACGCGCTTGTCGTAGACGGTGATCGCAGCCGGCGTGACGATGTCGAGCGTCGGCAGGTCCTTGACCACCAAGGTCTGGAACTCGTTGAAGAGCTGCAGGCGTTTTTGCGGATCGATTTCGACGGCTGCATTTTCCAGCAAGCGATCGACTTCGGGATTGTTGTACTTCGAGCCATTCGTGAAGGGCACGCCCGGCTTGAAGTTCTTCGACCAGTAGAGCCGCTGGATACCGACGGTCGGATCATAGAGATTGCTCATTCCCTCGATCGCAATGTCGAAATCACGATCGGTGAAAATGCGCTTTACGAAGGTGGCAAAATCCTGCGTACGCAGCTCGACCTTGATGCCGACCTTGGAAAGCGCCTGTGCGAAATATTCCGCAGTCTGCTTCGGAGGCCCGGAGGGCTGGGTCGGATCGATGAACAGCTTGAAACGGAAGCCGTCTGCGCCACGGGCATAGCCCGCCTCGTCCAGAAGCGCGTTGGCCCTGGCCGGATCGAACGCGTATTTCGGCACGTCTGGATAATAGAACTTGGCGAGATCGGGGCTGACGGGGCCATCGAGCCGCGTCGCATATCCGAGATAGATCGTGTCGACGATGAAATCCTTGTCGATCGCATGGGCGATCGCATGCCGGACGCGGATATCGGCGAGATACTCGTTTTCCAGGTTGAACTCGGCGCGGGCGATGCTCGGCGAATACGGAGCCGGCGCGGTGTCCACCACGAGGTTGGGATTGGCCTTCAGCCGTTCCAGGTCCGTCAGCGGCAGGTTGGCGGTCGAGACCTGCACCTCGCCTGCCTCGATGGCAGCGACGGCGGCGGCCGGATCAATGATGAAGCGGAAGATGATCTGGTCGAGATAAGGCTTGGGCGATCCCCAATAGTCGTCATTGCGTTCGAACAGCGCGTGGCTGCCGCGCACCCATTCGACGAACTTGTAGGGCCCGGTGCCGACAGGCGCCGCATTGTGCGGATTCTCGGCGATCTTGGTTCCCTCGTACAAATGCTTCGGCACGATCGGAGATTCGAAGCTCGCAAACGCCGTCAGCAGGTAGGGTGCCGGCTTCGACAGGATAAGCTCGACCTCGTGCTTGCCGAGGACATTGGCTTTTTCGACGGTCGCGAAGGTGGCGCGCCCGCGCGGATGGTTCTCCTTCAGCGCCAGGATGGAGAAGGCGACGTCTTCGGCAGTGAAATCCTTGCCGTCATGCCAGCGCACGCCCTCGCGCAGCTTGAACCAATAGCGCAGTCCATCTTCGCTCACCTTCCACTCGGTCGCGAGCAGAGGCTGCGGATTGAAATCCCTGTCATAGGTGAGAAGGCTCTCTGTGGATTTGCTGCTGATGTAATAGGCCGCTCCGGCACTGTGGGCGATCAGAACGAGCACCGGCGGCTCGGTGCCGATATTGATCGAGACGCTTCCCCCGCGTAGCGTCTCTTCCTCAGCATGCGATAGATCCGGCAACGCGGCCACGGCGGCAAGCGCGGCGGTGGAAAACAGAAAGGCACGTCGCGTGGGAGCGAGCGCCCGAGTGGCATAGTAGGTCATCGATATCCCCCTGCCGGCCCGTCCATGGGGCCGTACGTTAAAGCCTACCCCTCAGGGAAGGCTTGATGTTCCTTGTAGTGCCGGTCCGGCACATCGGCCGGACCGGATAATCAGCGGGACGGCGCCGTATGAGCACGCATCAGGCGACGCGCTGAGAGCGCGTCAGCGGGATGATTTCCGCCGAGGCCGCCGCCGAATACGGGACGCGTCCTTCGACCGGGTGCCCCGGATCGGTGAAGCCGGGCGTCGAGGGGTGGCCGGTCGCGACCAGCCGGTCGACCAGGGCCTCATCCTCGGCGTCGAGCTTGACGTTGAGGGCGCGCAGATAACCATCCCACTGTTCCTCGGTGCGTGGTCCGGCGATCGCCGAGGTGATGAGGCGGTTGTTCAAAACCCAGGCGAGCGCGAAATCGGCAGCGGCAATGCCTTTGGCTTCCGCATGCGCGGCGATCTGCTTGGCGATGGCAATCGACTCCTCGCGGAATTCGACGTCGTGCATGCGCTTGTCGCCGCGACCGGCGCGGCTGTCTGCCGCCGGCGCCTCGCCGACATTGTACTTGCCCGTCAGCACGCCGCGCGCCAGCGGGCTATAGGAGACGACGCCAAGTCCGTAGGCGGCCGCGGCCGGCAGCTGTTCGGCCTCGGCGGTGCGGTTGACGATATTGTAGAGCGGTTGGCTGGCGACCGGGCGGTCGATTCCGAATTGGTCGGCGAGATGGGCGACCTCCGCGATGCGCCATCCGCGGAAGTTCGACACCCCGAAATAGCGCAGCTTGCCCGCCTTTATGAGATCGGCGATCGCCCGCACAGCCTCTCCGAGCGGAGCGTCGAAGACGGCGCGATGGAAATACAGGATGTCGATGTAGTCGGTGCCGAGATTGCGCAGCGAGTTTTCCACCGTCTGATAGATCCACTTGCGCGAATAACCGCCCAGATTGGGACCCTTGGTGTGCGAGTTGACGAACTTGGTCGCAACCACCCAGCTGTCGCGGTTCTTCTTGATACCGCGACCGACCACCTGCTCGGATTTGCCGTCATGGTAGACGTCGGCGGTGTCGATGAAGTTGATGCCCTGTTCGTGCGCCTTGTCGATGATGCGGAAGGCGACGTCGTCCGGCGCCTGGTTTCCGAACATCATCGCACCCAGCGTCAGCGGCGACACCTTCAGCGCACTACGGCCCAGATAACGGTATTCGACCATGGTCTTCTCTCCTTGATTTTTCAATTGATACGGTCGGCAAAATGGCAGGCCACGTCGTGGCCCGACGCAATCTGACGAAACTCGGGTTCCTGCGCGCGGCAGAGGTCGGTCGCGAGCGGACAGCGTGTATGGAAACGGCAGCCGGACGGGATGTTGCTGGGGCTCGGCAGATCGCCGCCAAGAGGTGCTGCCTGTCGCGGACGCGACGGATCGGGCACGGCGTCCATCAGGGCGCGCGTATAGGGATGCCGCGGATCGGACCAAAGGGCCGCGTTGTCGGCGCTCTCGACGATCCGCCCGAGATACATGACCATGACGCGGTCGGCGAAATAGCGCACCACGGAAAGGTCGTGGCTGATGAACAGATAGGAAAGCCCGAATTCCTTCTTCATCGCCACCAGAAGATTGAGGATCTGCGCCTGGATGGACAGGTCCAGGGCGGAGACGGGTTCGTCGCAGACGATCAGTTCCGGGTTCAGCAACAGTGCCCGCGCAATGCCGATACGCTGCCGCTGGCCGCCCGAGAATTCGTGCGGGTAGCGGTTGACGGCATCGGCAGGCAGCCCGACCTTGGCGACGATGTCGGCAATGATCTGGCGGCGTCTCGTGCGGTCTCCGAGCCCATGGACGATGAGTGGCGCCTCGAGAATTCCGCCGATCGTCTGGCGGGGATTGAGGGAGGCGAAAGGATCCTGGAAGATCATCTGCACCGACCGGCGGACGCGGCGAAGGTCCTTCGGGCCGAGATCGGTGATATCCTCACCGCTGAATTCGATGCGACCGGCGGTCGGATCGACCAGGCGCAGCAATGTCTTGCCGAGCGTCGATTTCCCGCAGCCGCTTTCGCCGACCAGACCGACCGTCTCGCCACGCTCCACGACGAGGTCGACACCATCGACGGCGCGCAGAAGACCGTCGCCGGTCTTGTAATGGGTCTTCAGGTCAGTGACTGACAAGAGCGGCATTGGGCATGGCCTTTACGGGCAGGGTGAAGGGGCAGGCGACGAGGCGATCGGGCGCGGGAACGGTCAGCGGCGGAACCTGGTGCGCACAGGCTGCGCGCGCCTGCGGGCAGCGGGGGCGGAAGGGACAGCCCGTTTCTCCGGCAGCCGATACGATCGAGCCTGGAATTTCGGTGAGCGCGCCGTCGCGATAGTGGAAATCGTTCTTCAGCCGCGGCGAGGCGGCGAGAAGACCGCGCGTATAGGGATGCAGCGGCGCGTTGAAGAGATCATCCGGCAACGCCTGTTCCACCTTGCGCCCGGCATACATGACCACGACCTTGTCGGCCCATTGCGACACGACGCCGAGATCGTGGGTAATCAGCACGACCGCCATCCGCAGTTCGCGCCGGAGCGCGTCCAGAAGATCGAGGACCTGCGCCTGGATGGTCACATCCAGCGCCGTCGTCGGTTCGTCGGCGATGAGCAGTTTCGGCTTGCAGGCGACCGCTATCGCGATCATGACGCGCTGGCGCATTCCGCCCGACAATTGATGCGGATATTCGTCGACACGTTTTTCCGCCGCTGGAATGCGCATGAGCTTGAGCAGTTCGATGGCGCGCTGGCGCGCCTGCCTCGCCGACATCCTTTCGTGAACCTCGAGCACTTCGGCGATCTGCCGGCCGATCGTCATCACGGGATTGAGGCTGGTCATCGGCTCTTGGAAGATCATCGCGATGTCGCGCCCGCGCCGCTGCCGCATGTCCTTGCGGTCGAGACGCACGAGATCGCTGCCTTCGAAGAGGATCCTCCCAGTTGGCACGGCCGAGCGCGGCAGTAATTGCATCAATGCAAGCGCCGTCAGCGATTTACCCGATCCGGATTCCCCGACGATCGCCAGCGTTTCGCCCTCATCGACCTCGAAGGACAGGTCACGAACCGGGGTGGCACGCGGAAAGGCAATGGTGAGGTTCTCGACCTTGAGGAGAGATGCCATCGTTATCGATCCTGCGTGAAACGGGGATTGAGAGCATCGTTCAAGCCATCGCCGATCAGGTTGAGGGCAAGAACGGTGAAGACGATGGCGAGCCCCGGCAAGGCCGTCAGGTACCAGGCGGTGCGCACCAGCTCGCGGCCGGTACCGATCATCGACCCCCAGCTGACGACGTTGGGATCACCGAGCCCCATGAAAGAAAGTGCCGATTCCATCAGGATGGCGCCGGCGACCATGACCGAAGAGGTGACGATGATCGGCGGCAGCGCGTTCGGCAGGATTTCCCGGAAGATGATGCGGGCATGTCCGAAACCCAGGCTGCGGGCTGCGACCACGAAATCCTTTTCGCGAATGGCGCGGAATTCGGCACGCGTCAGACGCGCGACCGTCGGCCATGAGATGATGGCAATGGCAAACGTAACCGTTGTCGCCGAAGGCTGGGCGATGGCGACGAGCACGACCAGCAGCACGAAATTCGGCAATGTCTGGAAAATTTCGATCAGCCGCACCAGCACATCGTCGATCCAGCCACCGAAATAGCCGGCGATTGCGCCGATCAGCACGCCGCAGGTCAGCCCAAGCGCGGTGGCCGCCAGGCCGACGAACAACGAGATGCGTGATCCGTGCAGGATGCCGGCCAGCACGTCGCGGCCGAGCGAATCCGTTCCAAGCGGATAATCCGGGTCTTGCCCAGGCCAGAGGAACGGCCTTGCGACCATGGAGAGCGGGTCATCCGGATAGAGCACCGGCGCGATGAAGGCGATGATGACGACCAGAGCCAGGAAAGCACTGCCGACCAGGGCGTTTGGATTGGACAGAAACACCCGCAGGGCGCGCCCACCGTTGGTCATGGTAACGGCGGCGCTGGTCTGCGACCGCGCATCCGGCGCCTTCATATTGGCCCAGCCATTGGTCTCCGGCGACACGGGAGCGCCCTTGCGTTCGGTCATGACGGCCTTGTCGGCGGAACCGCCGCCGAAAGCCTCGATATCTGTGGTGGACATCAATGCGCTCCAATACGGGGATCGAGCCAGGCGTGAACGAGATCCACGACCGCGTTTGCGACGATGACGAGAAGCGAGGACAACAAAAGGATGCCGAGCAGGACCGTGAAGTCGCGCCCCATCACGGCTTCGAAGGCCAGCCGGCCAAGGCCCGGCCAGCTATAGACGGTCTCGACCACGACGGCGCCGCCAAGAATGCCGCCGATATGCATGCCGGCCATGGTGGTGATCGGGATGAGAGCATTGCGTAACACGTGCCTCGCTGTGACGCCGAAAGTGGTCAGACCCTTCGCATAGGCGGTACGGACGAAGTCCTGGTTCTTAACCTCCAGCATCGAGGCACGGGTCAGGCGCGCGTAGATCGCCACGTAGAACAGAGCAAGCGAGGTCGCCGGCAGGATCATGTAACGGGCCTTGTCGGCAAGCGCGGCGAAGCCCGTCAGCCGCGAGCCGATCGTGCCGGCGCCACCGCTCGGCAGCCATCCGAGTTTGACCGAGAACAATACGATCAGCATCAGGCCGATCCAGAAGCTCGGGATCGAGTAGAACAGCAGGGAAAACACCGACAGAAGACGGTCGGGGATGCGGCCGGCGAAGGCGGCCATGACGGAACCCAGGATGACGCCTAAAACGATGGCGATGCCGAGAGCTACGGCCATCAGGGTCAGGGTGCCCGGCAGGCGCTGCGCAATGAGGTCGGCGACAGGCATGCCGTAGCGCGGCGAATAGCCCAGACTGAAATGGGCGAGATTGTTGAGATAGTCGCCCAACTGCACGAGGACAGGATTGTCGAGGCCGAAACGCGACCTCAATGCCGCCATGCTTTCCTCCGTGGCCGAACCCGCCTCTCCGGCAAGCACGTCGGCCGCATCGCCAGGCGCGAGCTGCAGGAGGAAGAAGTTCAAGATGACGATCCCCAGCAAGGTGGGAACCGCTTGCAGGAGGGTTCGTCGCAGGGTGCGCCCTAGTCTCAAGAGTGCCGGCATGAGCTCCACCTGTTCGGATTGAAACGCATCGAAGTTCGGCGGCGCCTGTCAGCCGCATCGTGATTTAATAGTTGACTAAATCTATAGGCTTTGTCAAATATCAATTAGCAAATAAAACCTTCCACCCACCGATTGCAGGAATAATGATCCATAAATCAACACACAAATGCACAATAGTGGCATTTTTTCCTAATTCTCAGCAACTACGCGCAAGTTTACACTTCACAACGCCGCGTTCCCGAAAAATGCATTTTCGGCGCGCCATCCATCGGAGGAACAGGGTTCATGTCAGGAAGAAATGCCGTCTCTGAGATCTGGTACACACGCTGCCCGGTTCCCACGCCCGTCGGGCTCGCCACCCAGCTCGGACTGCTGGAGCGGGCCTTCGCGAAGGAAGGCGTGACCCTGAACTCCATCATCGACAGCAAGGATCGCGCCGTCCGGTCGAGCCATTTCGACCATCATCTCGCCTATTCCTTCCGCCATGGCGGCAACGTTCCGCCTATCCGCGCCCGTTCGGAAGGCAATCCCACACGCCTGGTCGGCATCACCTGGACAGACGAGTTTCAGGCCATCATCACCCTGCCCGAGACGAAGATCCGCACCACCCGCGATCTCGTCGGCCGTCGTTTCGGCATTGCCAGAAGGCCGCCGGGCATCGTCGACTTCATGGCCGCAACCGCGCTCAAGGGGCTCGTTTCCGCCCTTTCGCTGGAAGGTCTCTCCCATACCGATGTCGAGATCGTCGATATCCCCCTGGCGGACTCCGTGCTCGACAACCGCGAAGGACCTCAGCTCTACGGCCTGCGCAACAGGCAGGCCTATGGTCCAGAGATCGCGGCGCTCCTGAAAGGCGAGGTCGACGCGATCTACGTCAAGGGAACGTCAGGTATTAACGTCGCCAATCTGTTTGCCACCCCCACGGTCAGCGAATTCGGTTTTCATCCCGATCCGAAGGTCCGGATCAATTCCGGCTCGCCGCGCATCCTGACCGTTGACGAACGGCTCGCGGACGACCGGCCGGACCTGGTGGCTACGCTGATCGCGACGCTGCGCCAGGCAAGCCGATGGGCCGAAGATCATGCCGACGAGGTCCGCCGTTTCGTGGCGCGCGAAGTCGGCGCCTCCGAAGAAGTCGTCGCGGCAGCAAACGGCGCGGATCTTCACCGGCATCTCGGTATCGGGCTCGAGCCGGACCTGATCGACGCCATCGGCCACTACAAGGACTTCCTGTTCCAATGGGGCTTCCTGGCAGATGATTTCGATGTCGATCAATGGGTCGATCGTCGCCCCTGGGCGCTGCTCGACACGGCGGCCGTCGCGTGAGGACGCGTCCATGACCGCATCCCGCGATCTTTCCGCCGCACTGGCGCGCGCCGACGATCTCGGCCGGCGTTTCGCATCGCCGGCCCGCGACTACGATCGCTCGGGCGCCTTTCCCTTCGCCAATTTCGAGGCCCTTCATGAAGCAGGGCTTCTCGGCCTCGTCACAGCCACCGCGCATGGCGGGCTTGGGGGAGGTCTGACGGAAGCGCTCGCCGTGGTCTCGGCCATTGCCCGCGGCGATCCATCGACAGCGCTGGTGCTGTCGATGCACTATAACCAGCACTATTCCATCCGGGCTTCGGGCACCTGGCCAGAACATCTCGTCGCACGTGTGACGAAGGCCAACCGAAGCGGCGTTGCGCTGTTGAACGCCGCACAGGTCGAACCGCGGGTGGGATCTCCCTCGCATGGCAGTCTGCCGGAAACGATCGCCAGAAAGATCGGCGGCGAGTGGCGCATCAGCGGTCACAAGAGTTACGCGACCGGCATTCCCATGTTGCGCTGGGTATCCGTTCTCGCCGTGACCGACGAGGAAGAGCCGCGCCTGGGTTCGTTTCTCGTGCCGACTGACGCAAAGGGCATCATCGTTGAGCAAACCTGGAACGCCGCCGGCATGCGAGCCACCGGCAGCGACGATCTGATCCTGCAGGACGTCGCCGTGCCGCTGGAAGACGTTATCGATCTTGCCCCGGCCCGCGAAGGTCTCAAGCGCGATCAGCGCCTCGGCGCCTGGTATTTCGCGCTTGTTCCCGCCGTTTACGACGGCGCGGCACGGGCCGCGCGGGACTGGCTGCTCGAATTCGTCACCAGCCGGGTGCCGGCCAGCCTCGGCGCGCCCCTGTCGACCGTTCCGCGCATCCAGGATGGGCTCGGCCAGATTGAAGTCCTGCTTGCCGCCAATCGAAGGCTGCTGCGCTCGATCGCCGAAGATTTCGATGCCGGCCGTCCCTTCGGCTCCGACGCGGCCGCCGTCAAGCATGTGGTGATCGAGAACGCGGTCGCGATCACGGCGCTTGCGCTCGACCTCGGTGGAAATCCGGGCATCAGTCGCGACAATCCGCTCGAACGCCATCATCGGGATGTGCTCGCCGGCCGCGCGCATGCGCCGCAAAACAATCTGGTGCGCGGCGTGCTCGCCAGGGAGGCGATATCCCAGTCTCTGGCAAGGCCGGCGTCATCGGCCGAACCACAGGCCATCCACCAATCCCCGCGCCTCGCCGTCGCGAAGGCTGGATAGGAGATCTCCATGCCCGCATCGCCCGAATTCGTCTGGTATACGCGCTGTCCGGCGCCCACGCCGCTATCGATCGCCTACCAGCTTGGCTGGATCGACCGGCAGTTTGCCGCATCCGGCATCGGCGTTCGCTCGATCCGCGATCACAACGATCCGATCGTCCGCCAGAGCCATTTCACCCATGCGCTCGATTTTTCCTTCCGCCAGGGCGGCAACATCCCGCCGATCTGGGCGCGCGCGGGCGGCCGCCAGACCCGGATCGTCGGGACGACGACGACGGACGAGTTCCAGGCGATCATTACTTTGCCCGCCACGGCTATCCGAACCGGAGCGGATCTGAAGGGGCACCGCATCGGCATACCCCGCGACGCCAGCGCACCAGTCGTCGATTTCCAGCGCGCAACGGCGTTGAAGGGAACCGTTTCGGCACTCTCGCTCGCGGAACTGCGCATTGATGACGTCGAACTCGTCTATCTCGATGTGGCGGAAACAAGCCTTTCACACGGAGGGGATGCGCCCGGCCTTCACGGCCTGAAGCGCCGCTACCCCTATGGCCGGGAAGTCCTGGCGCTTGCTGCCGGTGATATCGATGCCTTCTTCGTCAAAGGCGCCGAGGGTCTCATTCTCGCCAATCAGATCGGCGCGGTGGTGGTGTCCGAGTTCGGCTTCCATCCGGATGCGAAAATCCGCATCAACAACGGAACGCCGCGTCCGTTGACCGTGGATGCCCGCTTCCTCGACCAGCATTTCGACCTCGTGGTCGATCTCGTCGCGACGGTGAATCGGGTCGCCGGGTGGGCAGAGACCAATCCCCAGGACGCGGTCCGCTTCATCGCCAACGAAATCGGCGTCGGCGAAGACAGTATCCGGGCGGCGAACGGTCCGGATATCCACCGTCATCTGGCATTGACGCTGGAGCCGGAGCAGGTCGCTGCTTTCGATCATTTCAAGCAGTTCCTGCGCGAATGGGGCTTCATCCAGCAGGACTTCGATGTCCTCGACTGGATCGACGACCGGCCGCTGAAGGCCGCCACCGCCAGGGTGGCGGCATGACCGCCGGCACCATTCTCGTCACCGGCGCCACCGGCCGGCTCGGCCGCCTGATCGTCGATCGGCTCCTGGCAGCTAACCAATCGGTGCGCGTCTATGCCCGAAGTCCGGACGCCGCGCAGGCGCTGTTTGGCGCGCGCGTTCAATTGGCGCACGGCACATTTGAGGATGAGGCAGCACTCGGCCGCGCTCTCGCCGGCATCGAGAGGGTTCTGCTTCTGTCGCCGATCGGGGCCGATCTGAGCAGGCAGCAGATCGCCGTGGCCGATGCTGCCGCTGCTGCCGGTGTGCGACGGATCGTCAAGATCTCCGGCTCCAACTGGACGATCGGCACGGGCGGACGCTCGATCTCGGGCGACGCGCATGAGGCGGTCGAGCGCCATCTGGGCGGGCTTCCCCTGCAATCGGTGTCGTTGCGCCCAAACGCATGGATGCAAGTCTCGCTCGCCAACACGATCAACCGCGCCCTGGCGCATGAATCGATCCTGGCTCTCAATCCCGATGCCGGGATCGGCTATATCGACGCTCGCGACATCGCCGATGTGGCGGTACATCAGTTGATTGCCGAGAATGTCCCGACCGCCATCCTCGATCTCAGCGGTCCCGAAAGCGTGACGCCGCGCCGGATTGCCGCCATGCTTGCCGAAAAACTCGGCCGTCCGGTACCACTCGTGACGCCGCCGCCAACCCGCTCCCCAGATAATTTCGAACATCGCGCTGTCGGTGAATTCGCGACCCTGATCGCCGAAGGGCGGGCTGCCTATACGACCTCTGCCGTGTCCGATCTGCTCGGCCGCTCGCCACGCAGCGCGGAGAGCTTCGTTTCGGAAACGCTTGCCGCACTCGCGGATCAGGCCGGATAGGTTCCTCCGCATGCCGGTGCCGATCGACGATCAGAGAAATCAAGCTGCCGGCAGAAGGCGTGCCGGCAGGCCATGCCCAAGAAGGAAAATCCTGGAATGACCGCCGCACGCACGCTCAATCTCAATGTCGGGATCAACACCACCGGCTATCTGCCGCATGCCTGGAAATACCGCCGCGGCGACCGCCACGATATCAACGATCCGGACTATTATCGGAGACTGACGGAACTCGCCCATCGCGGCCTGTTCGACGCAGTGTTCTTCTCCGATCATCCGGCCCTGATGACTGACCCGAACAGCCGGCCGTTCCACACGATCGACCCGCTCATCCTGTGCACGGCGCTCGCCGCCCAGGTGCCCGACATCGGCTTTGTCGCCACCATGTCGTCCACCTATAATTCGCCGTTCAACCTGGCGCGCCGCACGCAATCGGTCGACATCATTTCCGGCGGCCGTCTGATTGTGAATATCGTCTCCTCCTTCAACCCGAACGTGGCGGCCAATTTCGGCCCCGATCCCCTGCCACCGCGCAGCGAGCGCTATGCGAAGGCCTCGGAGTTTCTCGATGTCGCCAAGAAACTCTGGTCGAGCTGGGATCCATCCCGGGAAGGCGAGGTCGCGGATGATCGTTTCTGGGATGCGTCCGCCGCACAGTCGATCGACCATGCCGGCGACTTCTTCACCGTCAAGGGGCCGCTCAACGTGCCCCTCGGTCCGCAGGGTCACCCGGTCATCGCCCAGGCCGGTGCGTCCGAGGGTGGCATCAACCTGGCAGCCCGCCACGGCGAGATCATCTACTGCAATATCCTGTCGCGCCCCGCCGGCCAGGCTTTCGGGAAAAAGGTCAGGGATCGTGCCGTCGCGCTCGGTCGCGATCCGTCCGGCATCCGCATCGTGCCTGGTCTGGTCGTCATTCTCGGAGAAACGCGCGAAGAGGCCTTGCGCAAGCACGAACTGTTCAGCGGCGCCGGGTCCGAGGACGGCCTGATCGCGCGCTTCGTGAAGGAGCACGGCATAGATCCGAACGGCTTCGACCCGGATGCCGTGCTCGATGCCGAAAGCTTCATCCCCGATCCGAACCGCCTGCAGGCCGTCGGTATGGGACTGGGCCTCTCCGACCTGCTTACCCATGAGAGGCTTACCGCCCGGCAGGCGGTGCGCCGCGCCGAAGGCAATCACCGCCTGCTTCTCGGCACGCCGGAAGAGGTCGCCGACGGCATCATCGATCTATGGGCCGACGGGACGGTGGACGGTTACACGCTGCAGCCGCCGCGCGCGCCCGACGACATCGAGGAGTTCGTCGACAAGGTGGTTCCGATCCTCCAGGATCGCGGAGTCTACCGCACCCGCTACGAGGCAGGCACGGTGCGCGAGCGCTACGGCCTGCCTTTTCCCGCCTCAAACTAGTTTCGAACGGTCGACGAAAAGGCCCCGCGATGGTTTCCCATCCGGGGCCTTTCGACTGTCCGGTCCGCCTCGGAACAGCCAAGTGTACCAGGAGAAAGCGACGCTCAGGCGACCTCGCTGCTCGGTCCATGCGGATTGATGATCTTGCGATATCCAACCGCAACCGGTGTCTTGCCCGAGACGGCAAACTCTCCGACCACCCGATCATGATAGATGCGGGGGTTATGAGAGCTGATGGTGCGGGCATTGCGCCAATGGCGGTCAAGCGCGTGCGTGCGTTTGGCTGCCGATGCGCCGAGCGCATCGAAGAGCACGGTCGTCGCCTCCAGGATCAGCCTCGATACGACGGTCACCGACTGGCTGGTCTCGATTTCGACGAGGTGATGCAGGTTGCTCGTCGCCGGATCGAGACCTTCGAGATTGGCCTCGAAGGATCGCTGCAGCGCCTCGGCGACATTCAGGACGATGGCGCCGGCCGCATAGGCCGGGCCCCGCACACGCCCAACCACTTCGAGCACCTGCGGATCCTCCGCGCTCGACTTGCCATTGCCGCGCGGATAGGTGCGTGAACGCGCCGCGACATGACGGGAGAGCTCGTCAGCCGCGGCCCGGCCGATCCCGGCAAGGCTTGCCAGATGCACGAGCTGGAAGAAGGACGGCGTATATGGAAAACGGCCGTAATCCGGCTTGACGTGGAATTCTTCCAGCCGCACCGCCTTGAAACGGGCCGTGCCGCTGCCGCTCAGGGCCTGACCGAAACCGTCCCAGTCGTCGAGGATTTCGACGCCAGGTGCTGAGGTCGGCACGAGTGCTGCGACCGGGCCGCCGGTCGCGTCGACGGCTGCAAGATTGATCCAATCCGCATAGATCGAACCGGTCGTATAGAATTTTTCGCCGTCGAGCCGGTAGCCCTCTCCATCCCGGACGATCCTCGTGGAATAGTCGCCCGGCCCGCTGCCGGCCAATTCGGAAAACCCGCTTCCGATCATCTCGCCGCGCCCGAGCCTTGTCAGCCATTCCTTTCGCCAGGCATTGTCCGGCGCATTCAGGAGGTCTTCGGTAAAGCCCTGATGGCTGCGGAAGATGTTGGTGATGTTCGGATCGGCCGCCGACAGTTCGATCAGAAGGGCGAACAGTTCCGGCAAGGTCACGCCGGCTCCACCATATTCCTCAGGGATGCGCAGTGCGCCGAAACCCGCCTCTCGCAGCCAGCGGACCTCTTCGCGGGGAAGGCGCCGCTGCTGATCGCGCTCGACGGCCCCCGAAGCGATTCTTTCGAAAATCGGCCGAAACCGGAAAGCGATGTCTTCGTAACGAGATGTTGGGCCCCTGCCCCATCCCTGGTCGATCCTGGTCATTGAGAGATCCCTTCGATGATTTTGTTCTTTTGTCAGACCGGGTTCAGGAGACGCCGAGCCATCCAAGCAGCTGGGTGCGCAAGCGGTCGAAACTCTCGCCGCCGGTAGTGCGCGGCCGCGGCAGATCGACCACCGCTTCATGCGCGATCGCGCCATCGCGCATCACCAGGACGCGATCGGCAAGCAACAGCGCCTCTTCTACGTCATGGGTCACGAGAAGCACCGCCTGGCGATGCTTCTGCCATAGGTCGGCGACCAGCGCCTGGGCCTTGAGCCGGGTCAGGGCATCGAGCGCACCGAACGGCTCGTCGAGCAGAAGCAGGTCGGGCTTGCGAACCAGGGCACGCGCCAGCGAAGCACGCTGCGCCTCCCCGCCCGACAGATCCTTCGGCCAGGCATCGCCACGATGCGACAGCCCTACCTCTGCAAGCGCGACCTCGGCTCCAGCCCGGCCGGTTCCCAGGCCTGCGACGACGTTGCTCCACACCCGTTTCCATGGAAACAGCCGCGGCGACTGGAAGGCGACACCACGGCGGGGCGATACGAAGACATCGCCTTCGATTTCATCGTCGAGGCTTGCCAGTATCCGCAGCAGCGTGCTCTTGCCGCAACCGCTTGCCCCGAGCAGGGCAACGAATTCGCCCCGCCTGATGTCGAGATCGAGATGATCGATGACGATGCGATCGGAGAACCGGCGCACGAGACCGCGCACGCTCACGGCCACGGGCCGCAGGTCGGATAAGTGGATCGTCATGGTCACGCTCCGTCGAAGTTCTGGCGCCATCTGAGCAGGACGCGTTCCAGCAGGCGGACGATGAGATCGGCGCTCAGGCCGAGCAGCGCGTAGATGATGAGGCACAGGATGATGATATCGACCCGATAGACCTCACGCGCGTGGGTGATCAGGTATCCGAGCCCGCCTTGCGCGTTGACGGTTTCGGCAAAGACGAGCGCCAGCCAGGCTGATCCGAGCGCATAGCGCAGCCCGACCAGAAGGTTCGGTAGCGCGCCCGGCAGAATGACCTGGAAGATCAGCGCGGAACGGCTGAAGGACAGCGTCCGTGCCGCTTCGACCAGCGTTTTGTCCACATTGCGGATGCCGGCAAAGGTGTTGATGTAGAGCGGAAAGGTCACGGCGAAGGCGACGAGAGTGATCTTCGGCGTCTCGTCGATGCCGAGCCAGATGATCAGAAGCGGCACCAGCCCCGCCCAGGGGAGCGTGCGCGCCATCTGCATCGGCGCGTCGATGAAATCCTCGCCGATCCGCAAAAGCCCCGACACGAGCGCCAGGCCGATACCGATCACGAAGCCGAAACCAAAGCCGACGAGGACACGGTAAAGCGAGAGCGACACCGCCTCTGAGAACTCGCCGCTGGCAATAAGCTCGCCAAGCGTGACCCACAGGGCCTGCGGGCCGGGCAACAGGTCCTCCGATATCCACCCATAATGGGTGGCGGACCACCAGGCCACCGCAAGAGCGAGCGGGCCGAGAGCCTTGCCAAGACCGCGCGGGAACCGCGACTGACGCCTTGTACTGGACGGGACCAGTCTTACGAGATCCGGCTCGGTCCCGGCACGATCCGGCGTCTCGTTTTCGATATCGGCAAAGCTGGAAACGGATGCCATCAGTTTGTCTTCGCCAGCTTCTTGTTTTCACTGTCTACGACATCACTGAAGTCCTTCGCGACATAATCCTCGACGGCGAACTCCTTGCGGAACTGCCCCGCCTCGTGGAAATAGGTCACCTGCTTCTGCCATCCGGCGAGTGCTTCAGGATCTGTCGCCGGCGCGTGCTCAACGCGTGAACGGCTGGCCTGGAGGTTGGCGACTTCCGGGGAAACCTTCGAGAGCTTGGACACCTGCTCGGCCCATTCGGACGGATGCGCGTTGACCCAGGCCTGGGCTCGGATGATGCGTCTCGTCAAATCCTTGAGCGCAGCCTTGCGCGCCGGATCTTCGAGCGACGAAGTCGGCACATAGACCACGCCCGCCGTATCGATCACCTTGCCCAATGGCTGCAAAATGCGGGCGCCATGCTGCAGCTGTGCGATCGCGGTGTTCGGGTCCCACACCACGAAGGCATCGACCTGGCCATTGACCAGCGCCGACAGGCCATCCGTGGTGTTGAGGTTGAGGATCAGCTTGGAATCCCAGGGCACGCCGGCCTGCTCGAGCGCATTGGCGAACTGATAATGCTGCTTGGTGAAATAGGGCAGCGCGACCTTGCGACCCTTCAGGTCGGCGACCAATTTCAGATCGGAATCGCCGCGAACCAGGATGGCGCTGCCGCTTTCCTTGCGCTCCCAGGTGGCGGCGATGATCGTTACCTTGACGCCGTTGGCGATGGCCGCGAGCACGCCCGTATCACCGCCAGCGGCGATATCCACATGGCCGGCGCGCAACGCCTCGACGAGCGGCGGCGTGGAATCGAAATCCGCCCAGCGGATCTTGTAGGGCAGGTTCTCGACCTCGTTTGCAGCGATCAGCTGCCGGTGAAGCCCGGTCTTGTTCGGCGTGCCGACCGTCAGCGTGACATCGGTGAGGTCGAGCGTCTCCTCGGCATGCGCGGCAAGACCGATGCCGGATGCCAGGCTCAATGCCAGACCCACCTTGAGAACCACTCGCTTGCAATCGCTAAATGCTGTCATGCTGCTTCTCCGTCGCTTGGACCAGGCACGGGCAGGTCTGCCTAGCCTCGTATCCAATTGCGAGACAGCCTAGGAAAACCGGATGTGGCGGGTAAGCAATATTAGTCTATTAATTTTATAGATTATGAAATTGCCTTCCCGATTCCGAGATCGTGCCGAGGTGTCTCGGCCTTCGATCGCTGGGCCGGCCGCAATAGGCTGAAGAGGCCAAACCACGGAGAGGAGCCTCATCATGAGCGAGAAAATCATCACCATCGACATCTTCCGCCAATGGCTGGCCGATGGGTCGGAACTTGCCGTTCTCGATATCCGGCCACCCGAAGAGGTCGGCTATGCTTCGCCTCTGTTTGCCACCAATCTGCCGTCCGAAAGGGTTTTGGCCGAGATCGGACGTTTCGTGCCGCGGCCGGTCATCCGGACCGTCCTCCTGGATGCCGGCGACGGGAAGGCGGCGAAACTGGCTGAAGAACTCGCAGTAAGCGGGCGCGCGAACGTCTTTGCCCTGGAAGGCGGCATTCCTGCCTGGAACGCGCAGGACGGCACGGGTCCCTTGCCGACCTTCGACATCCCTGGCCGGGACTTCTCGCTGGCCGTGAAGGACGAACGCGGAACCCCGGTGATTTCGGCCGAGGAGTTGAAAGCTCTCAGGGACAAAGGCGAGGACGTGATCGTCATCGACACGCGCACCGTGCCGGAATTTGCGCGCGATCACGTTCCGGGTGCCGTCGGCATTCCGGGCGCCGAACTGCTGCTCCGGTTCAAAGATGTCGTCCCCTCCGACAAGACGAGGGTTGTCGTGTCCTGTGCCGGCCTGCCGCGCGCCATTCTTGGCGCCCAGACCCTGATCGATGCAGGTGTGGCCAACAAGGTTGCCTATCTGGACGACGGCACGAAGGGCTGGACGCGCGCCGGCCTCGAACTCGAAACCGGCAAGGCGCGGACCTATGGCGATCCCAGCCCGGCTGCGCTGGACTTCGCGCGTGAGCGCATTTCCGAATTGAGCGGCAACGACAGTTTTCCCGAGATCGATCTCTCCACCGCCAGGGCCTGGGCCGCCGACCCCGAGCGCACGACCTATCTGCTTGATGTCAGGACACCGGAAGAGTTCGAAGCGGGACATCTGCCCGGCACGTTGTCGTCGGAAGGTGGACAGCTTTTGGGTGTCGCCTATCGCACCATAACCGTGCGCGGCTCCCGCGTCGTGCTGATCGATGATCTGCTCGGCGTGCGAGCCCGCACTGTCGCCCATTGGCTGCAGCGGCGCGGATATGAAATCGCCATCCTGCTCGTCGACTTCGATCAGGAGAGCCTAAGCCAGGTCGCCTAATCCGAACGGACCGCCGGCACGTCGACATGTGCCGGCCGTCGCTTCGGTATATCATTTTTCGCCAAGTCAGGAGCCGAATGGCACCTGGCCTGGCTGTCCTCGACTCAGCAGCCGACGGTCCGCTGAAATGGGCATCCGGACCATTATCGGCTTGAACCGGCAGGATGCCGAGAAATTGGCCGAGCTTCTCAACAAGCTGTATGCGCGGCGACCGGAGCCAAAAACGTGATCGTGAAAGACAGCAATGGAACGCCGCTCCAGGACGGAGATTCCGTCACGCCCATCGGGGGATCTCAAAGTGATGGGAACGCAGTTTCCAGTCTCATCGGCCTCACTCCATTTCAAGATCGCCGTTCTCGTCTGATCGACCGATATCGAAAGCGTCACGAACCACCGCTTCCGCTGACTTTACCTCCTCGTTGGTCATCTTTTCGAACTCGCGGCTTCGCCGCTTCTTGGAAAGCGCACCATCGTTCTGACGGATGAGGTTAACGAGGCTAGAGATCATCGCGTCCGGCATCTCAAGAAAATTCTGAATGCGTCCCTTCGCGTCATCGAAGCGCGCAAGGTGGTCGATCTCGTTTGGCAGGTCCTGCCTGATCGTCTGTACAACGCAAGCGTAAAGAAATTCCGTCAACTCCGTGTAGTCTCCGAACCTGTAGAGATCGGCGGTTTCGTTGACTACACGCACGTTTTTCTCCGCTGTCGGCACCCATTCGATAAAAGTTAGTAACGGTCCAGTATAGCCGCGCAGACGCGCGCTATACTCCTCTTGACGTTCAAGAAGTACGGAAGAAACAGGAAAGATCATGCCAGGAGGCGTGTATCCGCGTTCGGACAGGACATGGTGTATGAGGTATCTGTGCAGGCGACCGTTTCCGTCTTCGAAGGGATGGACGAACACGAAGGCGAAGGCCATGACGGAGGCTTGAAGCACGGCGTCAACCCCACTCTCCGCCATCCTGTTTCCTCCGGCTATGATGCCTCCGAGAAGACCGTTAATGTCTTCGTGCCGGGCTGAAACGAATTCTGGGAGAGGATCGCCGTTCCAGTCGCGATCACCAATAAAGCCGCCGGCGTCTCGCAGCCCGTGCTTGATGAATCGGTTCTCCTCGATGACGAGGTGCTGGAGGCGCACGAGCTCATCCACTGTGATTGGCCGCTTTCCAGCTTGGGCGACGGCCCGCATCCACCGCTCGAGGCGGCTTCGCGGCGGGCGTTCGCCTTCAATCTGATAGGATGCTTGGCTGTCCGACAGAAGGAGGAAACTTGCCGTACGGGCGATGAGCCCTTTTCCGATTTTTCCGATGAGTTCCTTGGCTTCAGCGTCCCAGCGGCGGGTGACCGTTTCGACAAGGTATTCGGTGCGCCTTAAAACGGGGCAAAATTTGGGTGTGCCGAGAAGATTGTCCCGCACGCGGTGGCGGGGCGAGTTCACAGGGGTGGATGTAAAGTAGCTCCCAGTATCAAGCGCTTCAACATAGTTCCCCCGTTCCGCATCTGGAATGTCGAGGCGCGTACCGATCAGCCATTCATAGAAGAACCAGATCCGGCGCGTAGCACTGCTTGTCGGCTCGGCTTTGATCAGCGCAACGAACTCACTTGCCGGGACGATGTTAAACAGCTTTTTCAAAATCAACAGGTCGATTGTCTCGTGCCTGAGCGCGAAAGACAGATGCCCGAGTAGGTTGTCCTCTGGAGTGAAGCGCTTGTCAAAGATCGTCCAATCCTCATGTGCTCTCCTCGAGCCATAGACGAAGCCTTTGGCGACACACGAGGGGAGGCGAACAGGGGCTGCGATCCCGTATTTCTGAACGAGTGCGGCAAATCCGACGGGAACCGTATCCGTGGGCACAATACGTTCTTGGAACACCGCCGCATTTGCAAGGCTGGCTGGCATGCCGACTTCCTTTCTCATCGAGAAACAAGTTACATCATCGAAGGATGGTTATTTTCGGCCTATAATATCGAAAACTGATTACATCGGAAATCAATTATTCTTATAGAAAAATGCTTATAAAATATCCATCCTATCGAAAATCGATTAAAATCCTCGGCGACTAACGAGTTCGCCTTTTCGCTCACCACGCTACAAGCGTCTATTCGGCAGCCATTACAGTTTGAAACTCCAGTTGCTCCGTCAGCTTCCCTTGGCTTTCGTATTCGGTCGGCTTGATACGGAACCATGCGGCATAGAGCGCAGGAAGGAAGAGCAAGATCATCACCGTTCCAACTGCGGTACCGCCGATCAACGTGTAGGCCATCGATCCGAGAACACTGAATGGGTGAGAGGAATGAAAGCCAGCACGGCGGCAAGCGCGTCGCCTCGGAACCATTTTTCGCTCAGCGCGCACGTTAGAAATGTTTACAGGATCAGCCGACGTCGTAGTGAAGCCGATGCGGAGTCAATCACATAGACCATGGCAACGATCAGAAAGATGATTGACCAGGCTTCTGGCCATCGGAAGGCATGCATGCGGTCGGCGAGAAGGAACCCGATGCCGCCGGCCCCGACAACCCCGATAATGGTGCCGGAGCGAACATTGGATTCGAAATTGTAGAGAATGATCGAGAGGATCACCGGTAAAACCTGCGGCACGATCCCATAGCGGATCGCCTGCATGTTGCTGCCGCCGGAGACCTTCACGCCATCGACCGGCTTGCGTGACGTATCGATTGCCTCGGCAAAGAGCTTGGCAAACGTGCCTATCTCGGAAACCGCGATGGCAAGGATACCAGCCAAAGGACCAAGCCCGAAAGCGCGAATGAACACCAAAGCAAGAATATCTGCTCGACCGCGCGCAGCGCGTCGAAGCCTCGGCGCGAGAAAAGCCTGAGCCACCCGAACGGGATGATGTTTTTCGCGCCGAGCAGCGCGAGCGGAAGTGAAGCGGCGGCACCGAGCAACGTACCAAGGAAGGCCATGACGATCGTCTGACCAAGTCCCTCCAGAACCTCCTGCCACTCCATCCAGGTTGTCCAAATGTGCGGCGGGAACATAAAGGCAATGATGCCAGCAAGTCGCGATAACCCTTCCGCAAACCTTGTTGGCGTGGCACCAAAAGCTAATGCACCAAGGATAAGCGGGATCAAAAGAATGATAGCGATAGCCCACGGCATCAGCCGGCCAACAAGCGGTCGTTCGAATGCGCCGCGCAGACGGACCTTGGCATCATGAACGGCATTCGTTTCGGTTTGAAAATCAGCGTGGCTCATATCCCATGCTCCGAAATGCCGATGATACGGTGACGCAGGCGCTCGCTCAGAAAATCGATGACAGTCACACTGACCAGGATGATCAGGTAACCGGGTGATACTGGCCAGAAGCGGCCAGGTGTGAGTTTATCTGACCAGAAATAGGGTGGCCTGCGCCAGCACCTGGCAACCAGCGACGGCATGTCGTGGTTCGACGGATTCCTCCTCGTTGTGGCTCAATCCGTCACGGCACGGAACGAAGATCATGGCAGCGGGCGCGACACGATTGACAAACAGCGCATCGTGGAAGGCTCCCGACAGCATCCGTACGCTGTTGAAGCCTTTCGCCGCTGCGGCCCGTTCGACCGCGTCCTGCAGATCTGTAGAAAATGTACAGGGCGGCATGTCAAAGGATCGCGAAATTGCAACCAAGCAGCGCTGCCGCTCGGACTGACTGGTGATGGTCGCAGCAACCAGGTCTTCGAGTTCGTCCAGCCGGCCCGGATTTGGATGGCGGATATCGACCGTGCAGTGTGCCACGTCGGGAATGGCGTTCACTGAGCCCGGCTCGACCGAAATGCGCCCAACGGTGAACCGTGCGTCAGGATCTGACGGCATGATCGTTTCATGGAGGCTGGAAAGTGCTGCAGTCAGCGCGCGTAACGGGTCTCTCCGGTATGCCAGGCCCGTTGTGCCGGCATGTGCGGTCTGCCCCGTCACGGTAACGTCCAGCCACCGCGTCCCCTGGATGCCGCCGACGACGCCGATCGGGATATTATCCGCCTCAAGTGACGGACCCTGCTCGATATGAACCTCGAGATAGGCATGGATCGGGAAGCCGAGGGGGATCATCGTTGCCCTCGGCAGGCTTTCGATCGTCGCCGTCAACTCGTCGGTTAACGGTGCACCATCGGTCGCAAGCTTCTTTCGCCATTTGTCAGGAATCTCGCCCGCGGAAAACGCCATGGATCCCATGCAGCCCGGCGCAAAGCGGCAACCCTCTTCATTGGTCCATGCCACGACCACCACGGGACGCTCGGTCTCAATACCGGCATCTTCCAGACTTTCCAGTACCTCGAAGGCCGACAGCGTGCCGAGTGCTCCGTCGAACCGGCCGCCGGCCGGCTGGCTGTCGAGGTGGCTGCCGATCACCAGCGGTGGCAGGCCTTCGTCTCGTCCGGCACGTCGGATGAAAAGGTTCGCCATCGGATCCTGAAAGACTGAAAAGCCTCGCGCCCATGCGAGTTCCGCAAGAAGCTGCCGGGCACGACGATCCCCTTCCGTCAGTGCCTGACGATTGACGCCGCCCTTTTGCGTGGCGCCGATTGCCGCAAAGGTCTCAAGTCTGCCATTGAGACGGATGCCGTCGATCTCGATCATGCGTTTTCCTCACAGATAAGGAGCGTCGTGGAAGGCGATCTCGAGAGCCTGCGCATGGCCGAATATGCCGCTCAGGCGGGACCGTTCCTGCGGGCTCATAACCCGGCCGGCCGCGTCGAGCTCCGCTTTCAACCACAGTGCCTGCGCGGCGAAATCCTCATGTGCGTGCAGATCGACCCATTCCTTCAGCAGTGGGTCACTCATCGGCTGCCGGGCGGCCTCTTTCGACCACGTCCAATACATCCACTCGGCGGCAAACATTGCCGCGACCGTATCGAGATAACCGCCATCACGGGAGATCGCCAGCATACCGTCGCGGAAGGCCGCGACTTCGGGAATGGACGTGTCGAAGGCAGCAGGGTCAATCCCGCGTTCGGCAAAGGTCTTCTCAAAATAGGCGATCTGCTGGTTAGCAAGTGCGTCCAGCACGCCGATCAGCCAGCGTTTCTGCTCGATCGTCTCAGCCTTCGCAGCGGCGAAGGCGAAGATCGAGATCGCCGTGTCGACGAAGGCGCCTTCGAACACGAGGTAGCGCTCGAAGACATGCTTCGGCAGCCGATCGCCCTTGATGTCCTCGACGAAGCGGTGTCCCACCATCGCATCGAGGACGACCTTGTTCTCGCGCAGGATCTGCTCGGAAAGCATCTCACTCATCTCAGGCAGCCAATGCTGGGCGCGCAGCCTCGACGAACGCCTTCACACGGGCGGGCTCGACCGGGTTCCACCAGACACCACCCTCCTTGAGCGACGAGGCAACGATGACGCCGTTGGTGCGCTTGAGAATCTCGACGATATTCTCTTTGGTGACACCGGAGCCGACGAGCAGCGGCAGATGGGTCGCGGCAGCAATCGTCTCGATCTCTTCGACGGTCGCCGAATTGCCCGTGCGCTGGCCGGTGGCGATCACCGCGTCGGCATCGAAGAAGGCGAGATCGCGGGTCAGTTCCTCGATCGTCCGGTCGGCTGTGATCGCGTGTGCCCCGTGCTTTACATGACTGTCGGCGAACACCTTGATGTGCTCGGCACGGAGAGCCGAACGGTAGCGCATTGCTTCGGCCGCCCGGCCTTCCATGAAACCCTCGTTGGCGACATAGGCGTTGGCCCATTGGTTGACGCGGATGAATTTGGCGCCGCCGGCCATGGCGATGGCAAAGGCCGGGATCGGCGCGTTAGCCAATACATTGATGCCGGTAGGGAGACCGACTGAGCGGACGATCCGGTCGGTGACGACGGACATGAAGGCGGAGGTTTCCGGGCCAATATCATCCGGCTTGGAGAAAGGAATATCGCCATGGTTTTCGATGATCAGCCCATGCATGCCACCATCGATCAAGGCTTCGGCATCGCGCATCGCAGCGTCGTAAATCGCGTCCATCGCCGCCCCTCGATAGCGCGGTGCGCCGGGAAAGGGCGAGCAATGGATCATCCCGATCAGCGCCTTGTCAGTGCCGAATATTTCCCTTATGGCGCTGGAATTATTATCCGATATCGTCTGCATTGTCTGTTCCTTTCAAAGGCCTGCCATGCCTGCCCGTGTTCGTGCTCATGTCATCGGTAACGTCGCCGTCGACGAAACCATATCTGTTTCGACCATGCCGGAAGCCGGAGCTTCGATCCTTGGTCGCGAGGAAACCCGCGACCTCGGCGGCAAGGGTGCGAACCAAGCCGTGGTCATGGCCAGAACCGGCCTTGCCACCACCCTCGTCGCGGCCGTGGGCGAGGATTTCCGCGCCCAGACCATTCGCGATCAACTGGCGCCAGAACCGGTCAAGGCGAAGCTCATCGCTCTTGCCGGCCGCTCCAGCGACTTCTCCATCATCTTCACCACGCCCGACGGCGAAAATGCCATCGTCACGACCACCGATTCCGCCGGCTCGCTTGAGCCGGGCGAGGCGATCGCGGCAATCGACACAGCCGCTGCCGGCGACCTCATGGTCCTGCAGGGCAATCTCAGCCAGGTGACGACCCTTAGCCTGCTCGAGGAAGCCCGACGCCGCGGCCTCGTCACCGCGTTCAACCCTTCGCCGCTCCGTCCTTACTTCGCGGACTTCTGGCCGCTGGTAGACATCGCCTTCTTGAACCGGGGCGAAGCGCAAAGTCTCACAGGCTCGTCAGACACCGCCGCGACCGCAAAGCTACTGCAATCTGGCGTCCGCCACGTCGTGCTGACACTCGGTGGCGACGGAGCGATGCTCGCAAGCCGGGATGCAGAGATCGCCACCGTTCCGGCTGCCGCCACCACCGCAATCGACACGACCGGTGCCGGGGACACGTTCATGGCGGTGGCGCTCGCTTCAGCCGCTTTGCGCGGCGTCGAACTGGACATCCGCGCGATCGGCCATGCCACTGCTGCCTCCGCGCTTACCGTCAGCCGCCGTGGTACCCGGTCAGCCTTCCCGACCGGTGACGAGCTGCAGGCGGTCCTAGCGCGCTGATGCTCGCCTGAGCCCGGACCTCATCGTGTGTCGCTCAGCCAGCCGAGAACGTTCTTCCACAGTCGGCCATAGCCGTCCCACTCGCAAAATGCCGGGGAGAGCCAGTGCGGGCCGATATCCGAGGTCCAGGCGGCGCTGCGTCCCTTGCCGAAGCTGCCGGTAACGAGCAGCGGATGACCGCCCTGATCATCCGGCAGTCGGGCGACGACTTCGACATCGGCTCGGTCGCGCACTTCAACTTCGTTGACGCCGAGCAGCAGCGGCCATTCGCCGGACATGCCGGCGACCGTCGGATGATCCGCCATGGTGACGACGGCCTTTGCGCCCTCCGGAATCTCGACGCGGTCGTCATAGGGAAGGCAAGTGACAGGCAGCACGTCTTCGACCGCCGTGCGGCGCCAGCGAGCTTTTCCATCGATGCCTTGGAAGGAGAAGTAGCCGCCGACCATCAGTAGCCCGCCGCCCTTTTCCACCCAGGTTTTGATCAGCTTCAGACGGTTGGGTACCGTCTTGGAATGCAGCCAGACGGCGGGCGGCAGAAGAAGCGAATTCGCCCCGATATCCGACAGGATAATCACGTCATAGGCATCAAGACCCTCCATATCGAATGGAAACTTCTCTACCGCCTCGTGGGCCGGCATGTAGGTCAGCTCGTATTCGCTGCCTTCCAGCGCCTTTACCAGCGGCTCGGCACCGAGATGAAAGGTAACGCTGCCGAACTGGTCGAAGCCTTTGTAATGGGTGGCGGAGCTGATCCAGCTCTCGCCGACGAGGAGGACTTTTTTGGTCATGATCGTTCCATTTCTGTCATTGCTTGGGTGATCAGGCCTTCGCCTCGAACACCGATCTCGGATTGCCGCGCATGAGAATGTCGAGTTGCGCGTCAGTTACCCCATGCCGCTTCAATCGCGGCAGAAAGTGCTTGAGTATGTAGGCGTAGCCATTGCCGCCGTATCTGGTCAGCATCATCTTCAAGAACACATCGTGGGAGAGCAGGATGCGGCCGATATGGCCGCGCTCGATCAGCTTGACGATCGCGCGCGCCGCCTCTTCGTCGCTCGGACACTGCACCTGCTGATCGGCATAGAAGAAGTCCATACCGATCATGTCGTATTCCAGGAAGGCGCCGCGTGAAGCGAGCTCCGCCTGATAGGCGAGATCGTCATGCGACGGATTCATGTGGCAGAGCACCGTATGACCAAGCTCCGCCCCCTCCTGTTCCGCGATGTCCAGAACCTTGTTGCCAAGCCGGAGCCAGCCGGGCAGATGCACCATCAGCGGCAGGCCCGTGCGCGCCTGCGCCCGCGCTGCAGCCCTCAGCGACTTTTCTTCCTGGTCGGTGAAATCCGACGAGACGCCGATCTCGCCGATCAGCCCGACCTTGATGTCGGTGCCATCGACACCGACGGTCGCCTCGGCCACGATCTCGTCGGCGATCTCGTCGATCGTCATCCCGGCGACCTTGGCCGGATGGGAAGAGCCGAGGTAGTAGCCGGCACCCATGACAATGTTGAGTCCCGAGCCCTGCGATATGCGCTTCAGCGCCCGCGGATCGCGGCCGATCCCCTGACAGGTCGGCTCGACCACGGTATTCCCGCCATGCCTGGCGAAATCCTTGAGTTCGATGATCGCCAGCGGCTCGTCGTCCAGCGTGATATTGTGCTTGTTGATGAATGGATCTTGGTGCAACTCGCCCAAGATCTCGATGCAGACGAAACTGTCGGCGAGATACTGCCGCTCCGGCGTCTTCGGCGCATGCCACCAGCAGCGGCAGTCGTTGAGGATGTGCTCGTGCATGAGCGTGACACCGAGCTCGGAGACGGGGATTGCCCCCGCTACCGTCATTACCTTGCCAGAGCGAATATGCGCTTGCGAAAGCTCACTCATTTCCGCCCTCACCTCTTGCCGCCGAAGCGGAAATTGGTGGTGAAGATCTTGGTGTTGAGCCAGATCGCCACGAGGATGATCGCGCCGGTTACGATCTGCGTGAAGAAGGGCGAGATATGCATCAGGATCAGCCCATTGCCGATGACCGCGATGGTCAGTGTGCCGAGCACGGTCCCGAGAATGCTGCCCCGGCCTCCCATCAGCGACGTACCGCCGAGCACAACCGCCGCGATGACCTGTAGTTCGAAGCCAACGGCTGCGTTGGACGAGCCGGAGCCGAGGCGTGCCGCGATCAGCAGACCGGCCAGGGCACAGGCAATGCCGGACACCATATAGACCGACGCGACGATCCACTTGGCCGGCATGCCGACGCGGCGGGCAGCCTCAAGGTTAGAACCGACGGCCACGACCTGACGGCCGTATTTCGTATAGGCGATGACCACGTAACCGATCGCCGCCACGAGCACTGCAATTACCGCCGGAACCGGAAGCCCGAGAAGTTCGCCGCGGCCGAGCCAGAAAAACCCCGGCACGTCGTTGATCGGGATCGAATAACCCTGTGTCAGCCAGAGCGCGAAACCACGCAGGATCGACAGACCTGCAAGTGTCACGATGAAGGCCGGGATGCCCTGATAGGCGACAAACCACCCTTGCGCGATGCCCATGAGTGCGCCGAAGGCGATCATGCCGATTACCACAGTCGGCCAGGGATAGCCCATGGCGAGGATAATTGCGGCGACCGCATTGACCAGCGCCACCTGCGAGCCGACCGAAAGGTCGATGCCACCGGTGATGATGACGAACGTCATCGCCACTGCCACGACAAGGATCGGGGCGGCCTGGCGCAGCACGTTGAGAATGTTGCCCAGGGTCAGGAACGTGTCTGTGGTGGCGGAGAAGAACACGAGGCAGGCGAGGAAGAACGCCGTGATCGACAGGACCTGCGCATGTTCGGAAAGGAAGTCGGCGACCGGGGAGCCGGCCGCGCGTTCGGTATAGGCGCTCAATGTCTGCCTCCGACGATAAGCTGCACGAGGTCCTGCAGGTCGGTTTTGCCGATATCGCGCTCGGCAACCTTGGTGCCTTCATACATGACGGCGATGCGGTCGCAGACGCGGAAGAGATCCTGCAGGCGATGGGTAATCAGGATGACAGAGACGCCCTTTGCCTTGACCCGATTGATCAGGTTGAGCACGGCTTCCACCTCGGCAACTGCCAGAGCAGACGTCGGCTCGTCCATGATCAGGACCTTCGGATTGAAGGAGGCGGCACGCGCGATCGCGATCGCCTGACGCTGGCCACCCGAGAGCTTTTCCACCTTGGCGCCGAGGCGTGGGATGCGGATTTCAAGCGCATCCAGCATGGCTCGAGCTTCGGTCACCATGCGCGGACGATCGAGGAACGGTCCCCTGGTCAATTCACGGCCGAGGAAAAGATTGCCGACCACATCGACATGGTCGCACAGGCTCAGGTCCTGAAACACCATCTCTATATTGCGCTCACGGGCATCGGCTGGTCCACCCAACCGAACCTCATGTCCATCGATCGAGATCGTGCCGTCATCGGGAATATAGGTACCGGAAATGATCTTGGTGAGCGTCGACTTGCCGGCTGCATTGTCACCCACCAGCCCCAGGCATTCACCCGGATAGATGTCGAGGTCGACGCCGCGCAGTGCCTGATGCGAACCGAAACTCTTGCGAATGCCCTTCAATGAAATTCTGGGCTGGCGAATGTCGCTCTCGCCGGACTGCCGGGGGAGAGTTTCTCCTCCCCCGGCCCCTGCGACAGCGGTTGGGAGCTGTCGGTCAGAGATCATTTGAATACGGCCCGGTAGGGTTCGACATTCTCCTTGGTTACGATGGTGATCGGCACGGAGATCGTCTTTTCGACGCTACCGCCGTCCGAGATCTTCTTCAACGCGTCGACTGCGGCCGCACCCATGGCGGCCGGATCCTGCTGGATGACGGCTGTGACGTAACCGGCGTCGATGCCGGCAATGGCCTGCGCCGTGAGGTCCCAGCCGAAGACCTTGATGTCGGACTGCTTGCCCTGGCTTTCGACAGCGGCGATCGCACCCATCAGCGCCGGTTCGCCGGTGGCGTAGACTGCGGTCATGTCAGGGTTACCGGTGATCAGGTTTTCGGCGGCCGCGAGTGCGTTGTCCTGGATGTTCTGGCCATCGACGACGCCCGCGGTCTCGACACCCTCGGCGCCCTTGACGGTCTTCTCGAAACCTTCCTGGCGGACGTTTTGGATGAAGGAGTTCAAGGCTCCGACGACGCCGTACTTCACCTTACCGCCCATATCGCTCTTCACGTAATCTAGGAAAAACTTGCCCATGTCGGCGCCGGCCTTGGCGTTATCGACGCCGATCTGCGCCTTCTGTGGGCCTTCCGGCAGGATGGCATCGATCGCGACAACCGGAATCCCGGCGGCTGCTGCCTGCTGCACGGCCGGCATGATGCCGTTGACGTCGATCGCCACAACGGCGAGGCCGTCGACCTTCTGCTGGATATAGGTTTCGATCGCGCTGTTCTGCGCGGCCGGATCGTTGTTGGCGTTGAAGATGACCAGTTTGGCGCCGGCCGCGTCAGCCGCCTTCTGGGCTCCCTCGTTCATCTGGTTGAAGAACAGCGCCTGCTGGTTGATCTGGACAAGAGCGAAAGTCTTTTCAGCGGCCTGGGCCATGGCTCCGAGGGACATGCCGGCAAAGGCAGTCGCGGCCAGGGCAGTCAACATCCTGCGTGTGAGAATAGTCATGTGTTCGTCCTCTGGTTTGGTTCATGGTCGTTGCTTTTTTATTTTCGACGGCGGTGCAACGGAGTTCCGCACGACGATTTCGACCGGCAGCAGTTCCTCGGTCCTGAGGCTTTCGGTTTCCTGCCAGTTTGTTTCCAGAAGCAGCGCCAGGCCGCGTTCGCCGAGCGCCCGCACGGGCTGACGTATCGCGGTCAGAGGCGGTGCGAAAAGATGCAGCGGCCCGACGTCGTCAAAGCCGATGACGGAGACTTCATCGGGAATGGAGACGCCCTCGGCCAGCAGCACTTCGATCAGCCCGATCGCGATCTCGTCCGAACTGGCGAAGATCGCCGTCGCCTGCTTGCCTTCATCGAGAAAGCGCCGCGCAGCCTCGCGGCCGAACTCCACCGTAAAACTGCCTTCGTAGCGGATGATCTGAAACGGCTCCCCCCGTTCCTTAAGTGCGCGCTCCAATCCCTGGGATCGACGGCGGGTGCTGATCATCTCCTGCGGACCGCCGATATAAAGGACACGCCGATGCCCGTGATCGACAAGATGCCGACCTGCGAGATAGCCGCCCTGCTCATTGTCGGAAAAAAGCTTTGGAACCATCGCATGCGGCACGTCTTCATCAACAATGACAACCTTGCCCGTCTGGTTGATCAACGCGGCCAGTTCCCCGTCATCGGGATGGTTGGTGATAAAGATCAGCCCGTCGACATGGTTGCGGGCAAGTGCGGTCACATAGGAAATCTCACGCCCGGGTCGGTTGAGGGTGACGTGGAGCGAGAGCGCAAGGCCGCGCTTGTCCGCCTCTTCCTCCACCGCCGATACGAGCGTGGCGAAGAACGGATTGCCGATATCGGGCACGACGAGCCCGATTGTGTCTGAGCGTCCGCGACTCAGGCTGCGAGCATGCGGGTTCGGCTCGTATTTGAGATCCTGGATGGCCTTGACGATACGCTGCTTGGTTTCGGCGGGCAATTGCAGCGAGCCGTTGAGAAGGCGCGACACGGTCGCCACTGAAACGCCAGCCGCATCGGCGACATCCTTCAGGCTTGTGGCACGCTTGCTAGACATGATGTCCCTGTGGCAGTCGCAGTTGAGTAAAGCGATTTACTAAACCGCTTTACAATGCCACGTCGGCGGAACGTGTCAAGCGTTTAGGAGATCAACACCTGTTTTGAGGTCGTGCAAGCCGACCATCGGCATGTTGCACCGGAAATGGCCAGGTGCTTCCGGCTGCTTCACCGCTTCTGGAGGCGAGTGCATAGTAGGCGAGGAGGCGACTGTGCTCGGATACGGCTAAGGTGCGCGATGCGCCGGCTGCCTGATTGGCGGGCACGGCGATGCAGCTAGTAATCCAGTTCGGCAACGCCAGAATTAAACCTTGCCGGTTCGAGGTGGTCGGCAAGCGCGTTGAGGGTCACGCCTCGTTCCACAGCGCTTTGGCCGTCATGGTGCGTTTCAGGCGCTTATAGGCTGCGTGGGCGCATCATTACCGGCGTTGCCGCTCTGCCGTTTGCGAAAAATCACCTCCAGCCTGTAGCTCATTATGGAGAACGCTACATCTCGGCACAACCACGGTTCTCAACGAATTCTGGCCGCGTCCCGTTCGGTCGCCTGAGGTGCGTGGTCGAGCAGAAATTGCAAATAAATCGAGTATAAGCTCCCTCCCAACGCACCCAAGAATCACTATGTGAGAACGCCCAGACTTCCCATCTCGCTACGGCCACAGGCGGCAGCCGGAAGAGAAGCAATCAAATGAAGGTCAACCCGGAGAGCTTCGAGCATGTCGCAGCAGCCCAAAGACGCAAGAATTCTCATGTACAGCCATGATACCTTCGGTCTTGGCCATCTTCGCCGGTGCAGGACGATCGCGCATGCATTGGTCGACGGCTTTGATGAGGCAAACGTGTTGATCATGTCGGGAGCTACCATTGCAGGCGCCTTCGATTATCGGGCGCGGGTTGATTTCGTCAAAATCCCGAGTGTCATCAAATTGCGGAACGGCGACTATACGTCCATGAACGGGGACGTGTCCTTTCAGGACACGCTGAAGATGCGCGAATCGATCATTCGGCATACCGCTGAAACCTTTGAGCCGGATATTTTCATCGTCGACAAGGAACCATTGGGGTTGCGGCGCGAGGTGGAAGACACGCTCATCTATCTAAAGACGCGCGGCACGCGCCTTGTGCTTGGCCTGCGCGACGTCATGGACGCACCCCACCTTCTTAAATCCGAGTGGGAGCGCAACGACGTCATTCGCAAGGTCGATCAGCTCTATGACGAGATCTGGGTCTACGGGCCACCCGACTTTTACGATCCGCTGATCGGTCTTGACGTGCCTTCCACATTACGAGCGAAAATGAGCTTCGTGGGCTTCCTACAAAGGCAGGCTTCAAAAGAACCCCGGGCAGACATCCGGGAACGGGATGACTATGTTCTCGTCACAACGGGGGGCGGAGGCGACGGCAGCGAGCTCATCCGTGACATCATCAATGCCTACCAGGCCGACCCGGCATTGACCCAGCGAGCGCTCGTCGTGCTTGGACCATACATGCCCTCTGATCAGAGGCAACACTTCCGGCAGGAGGGTGAGCAAATCCCATGGCTGGAGATCATCGAGTTCGACAATCGCATGGAAGACCTGATCGCAGGGGCAAGAGCAGTGGTGGCGATGGGTGGCTACAATACCTATTGCGAGATCCTGTCTTTCGATAAACCGGCGCTGATTATTCCACGGACACTGCCGCGCAAAGAACAACTAATCCGTGCCATGCGCGCAAGTGAGCTCGGCTTGATCGACATGCTGCATCCCGATCACGCGATAGACGGGGTGCGCTTGGCTGACTCGCTCAAGAAACTCCTCGAGCGGGCCCCTCCCTCCGTCACTGCCCCCGATATGCGGCTTGATGGGCTGTCGAACATCTGCGATATCGTCGATCGCAGCCTCAGCCGAATTCACGGTGACCACCTTTCGATCGTCAAAGGTGGCCTGTCCCATTCCTGAATGGCTGCCGGCCAAGCGTCATCCACGCATTGCAAGAAGTTGCCGAACGGTGGCGGCGGTCTGTCGCGCGCCATTCAGTTTCAACGAAATGCTGTTTGCCGGTTCGAGCGCGAGGGCATTTTCAATCGCTGCGGCAAGCTTGGTTGGGGTTAACTCATCCTCGCCAACGGTTGAAACCAATCCCAGCCGCGTCAGCTTTTCTGCGCGCACGGTCTGCTCGGTTTCGCCTGCGGCTGAGAAAGGAACTAGGACTGCACGACACTTGGCTTGAAGAATATCGCAGACAGTATTGTAGCCAGCCTGTGAGATCGACAGCTTTGCATTCCCCAGCAGGCGAGCGAAATCCCGCCGGAAGCGCACGATTTCGACCTCGGCGGCCGTTGACCCGCTGATCCGAGAAAACTCGTCGGGCTCCAGGTTGGGGCCGGTAATGACGCACCACCGGCCGAGCGGAGGTAGCTCGGCATGGGCCCCAATCGCCGTCTCGATTAAAGCTCCGCCGACCGCGCCGCCGCCTGCTGAAACGATTACGTCGAATTTAGCATCCGTATCGGACTTTGATCGAGGAGGAGCAGGCGCGACAAGCCCGGTGTAGACGAGCTTGTCGGCAATCTGAGCAGCTGGGGGAAATGTCTCCTCCAGGCGCACAAAGTTTGGATCGCCATGAACCAGAACCCGGTCGAAATGCTCCCTTACGAGCGCAATCGTTTCCTCGTCACGACCAGCCTTGCGATTTTGCTGCAATATATCTCGTACGGAGCTCAGGACCAGCGGACGCCATTCGCTCCGTTTTATTTCGTCAAGCAGAGGAAGGAGCTCGAAACGGAGTTGTCGGCGACCGAAGGGAAAGGCTTCGAGAATGACCACATCGGGCCGCTGCGCACGGTAGGCTGTGATAAGCTGGTCACGCCGAAGTGCTTCTGCGGCTTCGGTCACCGGATTGCCGTCAGCATCCTTCAGCTTCGTAAAACTGTCGCCGGCTGCTATCGCCGGCTGCAACTGGATATGTTCGACGCCCGGTGCAGGAAATCCTTCGAGCGGCAGGCCGCCAGTCACCATGTTCACTGCGAACCCGTCCTCGACCAAGGCAGCTGCAATGCGGCTGGCGCGCGCCAGATGTCCAATCCCAAGAAGATGCTGGACGTAGAAAAAGACCTTGGGCATGACGGCGCCTGATGTTTGGAGTAGTTCGGTTCAGGTGTTGAGCAGGGCAGTTAGCTGATGAATACTGTGTCGATGGTCGAATTCACCCCGCACCTTTGCCTCTGCCGTCTCCCCGATCGCCTTTCGCTGGAGCGGGTTGCAAATAGCAGCCTCAAGAGCTCGAGCAAAGGCGGCAGGGTCGTCCGGCTGCACGAGATAGCCATTCTGCCCATCACGAAAGACTTCGGTTATGCCGGAGACTGAGGTCGTGACACAGGCGAGCGATTGGCTGGCCGCTTCGATCAGCACGTTCGGCAGTCCGTCCCGATCGCCGTTATCACTCACGCGGCACGCCAAGGCGAACACATCAGCCGCGCGGTATTGATTGAGAACCTCCTGCTGGGCAAGGGCCCCGTGCCATCGGATGCAATCCGTAATACCCAGTTGTTCAGCCAGCGCCTTGAGATTAGCCAGTTCGCTTCCGCCGCCTATGTGCTCGAGCCGCCAATGGATGTGGGCGGGCAAAATCGCCAGCGCCTTCAAAAGCACATCGAACCCTTTTTTGTCGACGGCACGTCCGACACTCAGTACGATCACAGGATCGGTGGCATCTCTTCCGTCGCGCAGGGGGCGTCCACCTTTAAATGGCGGAAACCGATCCAGGTCAAGGCCGTGATAACTCAGATGGACGTTGCCTCGATCGCGCGACAGATCGCGAAGATGTTCGAAACCGGCTCGGGTACAGGTGACCGTCCACTCGCTGTCGGCAAGCTTGTCGCGCAGCTCCCATTTCGCCGTGGTCCAAATGTCCTTTGCATGTGCCGAAACGCTCCAAGGCAAACCAAGGAGTTTGCTTGTATAGCGCCCGACCGCAGCTGGCGTGTGGATGAAATGAACATGCAGCCAATCCGCTTGATCGGGCCATTCCGCTGCAAGAACTGCGGCCTGGCCGAAACGGCGGAAACGATTAGGCGAAAAATCACGCACCAGATCCCGAAGGAAATTCGCGCACGTCCGCAAGAAACCACGCTTGCAGGATACCTTCACAAGCGATCGCAGCACCCGCAACGGCTCATCACGCAGATACTCCGGCAGATAGAGAACTGGCGCCTGGATCTCGTCATGAATGGGGTGGCGTTTTTTGTCTGTCGGATGGCGCATTGATACGAGCACGAGTTCGAAGCCAGCTCTCTCCAGACCAAGCAGCTCCTGGGCTATAAACGTTTCCGATAGTCGAGGGTAACCCTTCAGCAGGACCACAAGTTTTCGCTGCTTCTGCACGCTAGAAATTTCCCGGGGGTCAAAGTGCCCGAATGATTAAACGTAACCTGCCTATGAGACAGGACCGACAAAGGAGTAATGTCGAAGGCGAAGATTTGCAAGTTGTCCGCAGGTTTCAGTTCTCGTCGAACTGTGTTGAGCACGCTGCCGAAGTACGGGAAATCTACGGCGCCGCAAGCTACCGATAAGGGTCCGCTGCGTCTCGCAACCCATCTCCTAGGAAGTTGAATGCCAAAATGACAACGATAACCGGCACGACCGGAATGAGCAGCCATGGATAAAGCACCAGTACGTTCACCGTGCGCGCTTCGGCCAACAGCACTCCCCAACTGGTAATCGGGGGCCGCAATCCCAGCCCAAGGAAGCTGAGCGTCGTCTCGCCCAGGATCATCCCGGGAATAGTCAAGGTTGCGCTGGCGATCAGGTGTGACATGAAGCCAGGAATCAAATGGCGACCAATGATCCGCCAATGCCCTGCGCCCATAAGCTGTGCCGCCAAAACATAATCCTCCTCCCGCAATGCGAGAAGTTTTGAGCGTACCGCGCGCGCAAGACCGGTCCAGTCGAGCATCGCGAGAATAAAGGTGATCGCCAGGTAGATGGCGATCGGGTTCCAGTCGGCGGGCATGATCGCGGCAAGCGCCAGCCAGAGAGGAATGCTCGGGATGGATTGCAGCACCTCAATGATACGCTGGACGATCAAGTCGACGACCCCTCCGTAATACCCGGCCAGGCCCCCGATAACGATGCCGAGCACGAAGCTGGTGATAATGCCGAAGAGGCCGATGGTGAGCGAGATTCGCGCACCATATGCGATGCGGGAAAATACATCGCGTCCGAGACGATCCGTGCCGAACAGGAATAGATTTCCATCCTTCGCGGGACAGATCAGATGCACGTCGCCTTCGACGAGACCGAACCATCTATAATCGTCACCACGGCAGAAGAAACGAAGGGGCTGGATGTCATTCTTATTGGGCGTGTAGGCCCTTCGTAGCGTCTTCATGTCGAGGGTCATCTGATGACCATAGACAAAGGGACCTACAAACCGCCAATTCTCGTCGAACAATCTCACTCGCTGGGGCGGAGCATAGATATTGTCCATGTTCCTGGTGTGAAGATTGTACGGCGCGAGAAACTCTACGAAGATAATTGACACATAGGCTACGAGCAGGATGATCGCCGACAACAATGCAAGTCGGTGGCGCCGAAATTTCCAGAACATGAGTTCCAGCTGCGATGACCGTCCGAAAGCCTTTTTCTTGTTCTTGACCGCGTCGTCGGCATATGGATCAAAAGGAGCGCTGGACACATAGTGCGGAAGCGGTTCACCATCTCTCGGAAGTGATGTCGTCATTTCATTCGTCCACCTTGAAGACGGATCCTCGGGTCGAAAAGTGCAAGCGCGATATCGGAAACCAGGACGCCGATTACGGTGAGAAACGCAAGAAACATCAGAAACGAGCCTGCTAAATACATATCCTGGCTTTGCAAGGCCTTAATCAGCAGCGGCCCGGTCGTTTCCAGCGACAGCACGACTGCGGTGATCTCCGCGCCGGATATGATCGTTGGCAATATCGAGCCAATGTCCGAGATAAAAAAGTTAAGAGACATGCGCAGCGGGTACTTCACGAGTACACGAAACGGGTGAAGCCCCCTCGCGCGGGCGGTCACGACATACTGCTTGCGCAGTTCATCGAGCAAATTCGCCCGAAGCCGCCGGACCATGCCCGCTGTTCCCGCGGTACCGATGATAATGGCGGGAATCCAGAGATGTTCCAGGATTGATGAAGCCTTCGCCCAACTCATAGGCTGGCCCAGATATTCCGGATCCATCAGATGTCCAATGGAGGTGCCAAACCAAACATTGGCGAAATACATCAGGATCAGCGCGAGCACGAAGTTGGGGACGGCAAGACCGAGCAGTCCCAACAGGGTCAATCCGTAGTCGCCCCAGCTATATTGATGGGTGGCCGAGTAGATCCCAATCGGGAATGCTATCAACCAGGTAAGCGCTACGGTAACTGTTGAGACGACAATGGTCAGCCAAAGTCGGTCACCGACGACATCGCTCACCGGCATCCTGTATTCGAAGGAATAGCCGAAATCACCCACAAGCATGCCGCTCACCCACCTCAGGTAGCGGATGGGGGCAGGCTTATCGAAACCGTAGCGTGCGCGTAACTCTTCTATTTCCTGCATCTCGGCATTTTCGCCGATGGCCCGCATTTCTGCGACATAGCTTTCGAAATAATCGCCCGGGGGCAATTCGATGATGGAAAAGACGAGGATAGAAATCAAAATCAGGGTGGGGATCATTATGGCGATCCGCCATAGAATATAGCGGATCATCAATTACTCTCCTCCAACCAGAACGTATCGGGAAGATAGACACCGAGATAGGACGTGGGATCGAAACCGAAAAGTCCATCGACGGGTATATTGCGTAGACGTGAACTGGAGACGATCGGAACCAAGGCGGCATTGACGATGCCGATCGTGAACACCTGGTCGGTATAGACCTCCAACATTCGGTGCCAAATCGCCTCTTGTTCGGCGATAGTGGCAGCTCGGCGCCACGCTTTGAAAAGCCGAAGCAGATCGATGGCCTCTTTCATATCCGGGGCGTGACCATCACTTCCGCCAGAAAGATGGTGCAATCCCCAGACGGGCCATTGATACTGGTCGTCCGAGGTCGGCGCCAGTTCGCGCGGCGACATTTCGGCGGTGGGAATGCCATTGTCCAGGCCCTGGAAGACCGACATGATCGTATCACCGCCCATGATCCGCTTGCGGAAGATCTCGCGTTGAGAGATGCGCGTGAACAGCTTGATGCCGATTTGCGCCCAGTGATCCGTCACCAGCTCCAGCACATCGGACTCAAACGTATTCTCGCCGGCAGATTCCACAATGATTGTCGCCGGCCTACCGTCCGGCAGCAGGCGTATGCCGCCTGGCTTTTCCCTTTTCAGACCTGCTTCATCCAGAAGCCGGTTTGCTTCCTCCGGGGCGTGGGATGCCCAGGCGCGGGCATAGCTTGCCTTGAAAAGCGGACTTTCTGCTAGAATCGAATTGGAACTTTCCCGCGCCAGGCCATAGAATACGGCCTTGTTTATCTCCGTCCGGTCGATCCCAAGCGACAGCGCGCGCCTGACCCTTACATCCCACAGCAGCCTTCTCCAGACGGTATCGCTGCAATTGAGGTTGGGAAACAAGGCAATCCGCGAACCCTGGCTCCTCCTCCATAGATTGACCTTGATCGGTAACCGGTCCTCAGCACTTTTCAGGAATGTGTAATCGGAAAAATCGATACCGGAAATCTGAAGGTCGCTTTCTCCGGCTCCGGTCTTCGCAGCGATGATGTCACTCGAGCTGCTGTTGAGTAAAATCTTGTCGATATACGGGAGTTGAACGGCCCTTTCATCGACGCGGTGGAAATGTGGATTGCGCTTGAAAACAAACTGGGAGGCCGGGGGCGCCGTCGTATTGACCCATGGGTCGAGCGTGGGAAGCTCCGGATTTTCGGGCCTTGAGGTACGCGACATTTTGAGTTGCAGATCCGTCCAATCCTCCACCCGGTATTTTTTGCACAGCGTGGCGAGGGTGTCTGCATCCTGATAGCGGCTGTGGAATTGCTTCAGATAAGCTGCAGGCATCGCCAGCTTAAGCGGCACGGGTGACGCAATGCGCGCAAGCAGGTCGGGATTGGACGCGTGCCAGCTGTATCGTACCGTCCATTTGTCTAAAATCTCGAATTGGGGCTCCCGATCGTCCACGCGGAGTTCGATCGGAATGCCGCCTCGATGAAGTTCGCGGTTCTGGTAGATATCTTCCCAGCAATAGCGAAAATCTTCGGTAGTGAACTCACTGCCGTCGGACCAGCGATGGCCCTTCCGAATGCGAAAGGTGAAGATGCGGTCTTCGAAGGTATCGAAGCTTTCAAGAATATCGGGTTGCAGATTGAGATCTGTATCGTAACCGATGAGGCGGGCATACCCGATGATTGGCATAAACCGAATGTCTCGCTGCCCGCCGATCAGCATTCGTATAGTACCGCCACGTCGTCCCGGCATGCGCCCCATGCCAGAAAGAGAGATGACCCTCGGCTGCTCCGGAGGTCCAAAAGCAACTTTGCTTTTGTGATCCGCCGCCCAACCGAGCCGCACCGGCGCGGCCATTGAGGCCAAAAGTGCCAGCAAACTGCGCCGCCCGATCATGGTCTTAATTCCCGCGCATCGACGGTTTCACGAGCCAAAACGAGGTGACCGTTTCCGAGATCGGCATACGCCAAGGCGTTTTGATCGTTCCCTTGCAAGAACTGCCGGCCCCAGTCGCCGGTCTCTCCCGTAGCCCTTGCGAGACTTGTAAAGTCCAATGGCCGGTCCAGATCGGGCACGGGGATGGCCGCGATCAGCTTGCGGGTATAGGGATGGACGGGATTCTTCAGGATTATCTCGCATGGACCGATTTCCACAATCCGGGCCGCATGCATAACCGCCACCCGATCCGCCATGTAATTCACCACTGCAAGATTATGGGAGACGAACAGGTAGGTGAGGTCCAGGTCGTTCTTGAGGTCCTTCATGAGGTTGAGTATCTGTGCTTGCACCGACACATCGAGCGCCGAGACCGGTTCGTCGCAAATCAAAAGCTCAGGTCCGAGGGCCAGGGCACGGGCAATGCCGATGCGCTGGCGCTGACCGCCGGAAAAGCTATGCGGGTAACGGGTAAGTGCGCCATCATCCAGCCCCATCGCCCGGATGAGACGCAGCACGGTATCAAGCCGTTCACGGCGGTTGCCGCGATCATGGATATCGAGGCCTTCGCCAACAATATTGCGAACGGTCATGCGTGGCGAAAGGGAAGATACCGGGTCCTGGAAGACCATTTGGATCTTCTGGCGCACGATGTCCAATTCGCTGCCGCTGGCGTTCAGCACGTCTATCTGCTTGGAATGATCATGGAAGATGACCGATCCGCTGTCGGACGATACACCCCGCATCAGGATCTTGCTGAGTGTGGTTTTGCCGCTACCGCTTTCTCCCACGAGTCCAAGACTTTCGCCACGGCGTATGTCAAAGCTGACGTCACTGACCGCGCGGATTTTGTCCTTGCCACTATCGCCAAGGAACCCGGACTTTCTGGTCGTGAAGGTCTTGCTGACATTGCGTACGGACAGGATGACATCTGTCTCCCCCCGACTACCTGACGGGCCTCGTCCTAAAAGCTTGGAGCTGTCAACGGTGATCTCACGCAAGGGCTTCAGTCTATCCCCAGGTCGCATGTCGAAATGAGGAACGGCAGCCATCAATCCTCGAGGATAAGGATGTATGGTGCGGCGAAATATATCGTCGACTGTTCCAGACTCCATGATCGTCCCACGATAGGCCACGACCACCTCATCTGCGAGGTTGGTCACGATACCGAGGTCGTGGGTAATCAGGAGCATCGCCATGTGAAAGCGCTCCTGAAGTTCACGTAGCAATTTCAGGATCTGTGCCTGGATTGTCACATCAAGTGCTGTGGTCGGCTCATCGGCAATTAGGAGTGCAGGCCGACAGATCAATGCGCTGGCAATCATGGCTCGTTGCCGCATCCCGCCCGAAAGTTCAAACGGATACATTCGGCGCACCTTGGCCGGGTCCTTGAACCCAACCAGCGACAGCATTTCGTCTATGCGTTCAATCTGCTCGCTGGCTGGGGAGGCATCGTGGATGCGCAGTGCTTCTGCGATTTGGTTGCCGACCGTGTGAAGCGGCGAAAATGATGTCATCGGCTCCTGGAAGATCATACCGATCCGGTTGCCGCGTATATGTCTGATTTGACGCCCGTCGCGTGGCAGGCTGAGCAGGTCGACAGGGGCCTCTCCCGAGACAGGATCATTGAAGAGAATACGACCGGCAATTGAGGCGATGGGGCTTTCCAGTCCCACGATCGTACGACCAATGACCGACTTGCCGGATCCGGATTCGCCTACCAGCGCCGTCACTTTGCCTGGGCGAATCCGCATGCTGAGATTTTTGACCGCATCAATCCGGTCTTTGAAGACCGGGAAACTGACACTTAGATTTTCTATCCTCAACAGGTCAGGCTTGGTCTTCATGCGCCCAACTCCGGCGATATCTGCCTTACATGCTGTAATGGTTGGTCCGATACGTGCAAACTGGTCACCACCTGAAGCACCCTGCTGTCTGAATTTGAGAGAAACTCGGCATCCGAAACATGCCATCACGAAAGCAAGAAGGCAGGGGCTTTGATATTGTATAGGAAGCATCGTAGCGCGTAATCAAAGCCAGCGTCCATGCATAAAACGAGTTTTTCAGGGGCTCCTTATGAAAACCAGAGAATATTTTAAAGAACAGTTGAGACAAGCCGAAGCGCTGATCGCTGCCAAGCGCTTTGATGATGCGCGCGCCATTCTCGAGCCTTTGGCCGGTGATGCGGATGCCCTTGTGACACTCGGTAGCGAGACGTCGCTCGGTCTGCCCCGGCGAATACATTCTTCTCTTCTCAAACTCGCCAAAGCAGAATCCGATCCGATCCGACGGGTTGGGCTCCAATATCACCTCGTCCCCTCCCCTGAGGTCATCACTCGCCATCTGACCTGCGGACCTGAATTGCAAAATGCTATGGCCCGCGCAGCAATCGAAGCCGTTCCGCGCACTATCCACCAGGTCTGGATCGGGGCAAGGCCGGTTCCGGTCACTGTCGATGCCTGGCGGCGACATGCCGAGGGGAACGGCTATCGTTACATGCTGTGGCGGGAAGCCGAACTGAAGAGTATCGGAGTTTATGACAATGCAGTCTTCGTAGACATGCTGGCGGCAGGAGATTATCCAGGAGCAGTGGATGTCGCTCGCTATGTCATTCTCCATGAGCAAGGTGGAATTTACCTGGACTGCGACTGGTACCCCGTCCATACCGGGGTCAGCTTCCATAACCTTCTGCCGATGATAGGCCTTCACGCGATCGCCGAAGCCATTCCACGCAATACCGCAGCAGGCAGTATATTGCTCGCTAATTCATTCATCGCCGCTCCATCAAAGCACCCCGTGTTCCAAATGATGCTTGCCGCCTTGCCTGGTTTGCGCCATCAGTTGCCGAGCGCTCCAGCATGGTGGGTCACCGGTCCGCTGCTTTTTACAGTTACCGCACGGGCCTCCACACTGTGTCTTGCACCGGCAGATTTTGTCGCGGCGAATGCGTCCTCCGATGCGGTTTTGAACGAGGTCAAGGCACTCGCTGCTGCCCTGGAGAAAAACGCATCGGGCCTACTTATAGCTTGGAAGCCTTGGTGACGGGTGCTTGGGGGTCGCCCGAAGCACATCCTCGCTTCGCATCCAGCGACAGCCGGGATGATCCGCTGTGTGCTCAAACAAGGTTCCAAGAAAGCTCCAGGCAGCCGCGTCATGCACCAGATGGTGCGTCAGGATGCCGACAGTCTCGAGCGGATCGCTCGAAATCTCCTCGACGCGGCGCGCGATTTCGACAAACAGCGTATCTGCCGGCCGGCCCCCACGCGTAACCTTCCAATCTATAATATCGACATGCGTGTTTAACAGCGGAACTGGTGTGAAGCGCTTTTCTTCGCCGAACACGGACAACGCCTGGAAACCCAAGGAAGGCAGGCTCGGCACAAGGGCAGGATCTATACGGTTCCAGGGAGGGACCAGCATCGCCACGGTGCGGGAGCCGAACATCGACTGAACCCGCTTCAGTGCAGCCTCGAGTTCCCCCAAAATCTCCGCCTTTGGCCTATGCAAGCCAAGCTCTTGTTTTTTCTCTCCCGACGGCGCGTGGTTTCGATGCCGCCACCCATGCACCGCAACATTGACAAGCGGCGCCTCTTCCAATCGCGCAGCGATCGCGTTCGTTGCGTCAGCGGGAACAACGGCAAGGGTCAGCGGCACACCGGTGCGCTGCGCCATGTTCAATAGCGTTTCCAACTGAACAGTGGGTTCGATGGCATCGTCGTCGCGAAGCCAGAAAGTGACTTGCCGACCGCTTTCCGTGGCGCGATCAAGCGTTGCTCTCAATAGATCGAGGCTCACGGGACAACTCCGATGCAACGTGCCAATATCTCGTCCAGGTGACACGCGGCCTGTTCAATAGACCGTTCAGCCCTCGCGAACCGGCGCGCCTCGGCGGCCATCCGCATACGGATGGTTTCTGAGTCCAGCAATTGCGAGATCGCCGCGGCATAGGCCATGGTATCTCCCGGTGCGGTCAAATAGCCGGTGTATTTGTCCCTGACGACTTCGGGAACGCCAGCCACATGTTCTGCAACAACCGGCAAACCCGCTGCTTGGGCTTCGAGATAGGCAAGTCCGTAAGCCTCCCCATGGCCGGGCCACACATAAATTGACGCGCTCGAGAGAAGCTCCGCAATCTCCCCGGTGGATTTCCGACCATGCCAGCGGATCCGATCCGGCGGAAGCTGGCTGAACATAAACTCAACCTCATGACGTGCCGGGCCGTCGCCAATGACATCAAGCGTCCATTCCTTGTGCAAGAGAAGTCCAAGGCCTTGTGCTAGAGCCCGATAGCTGTTGAGCTTGTCGCCGGAGCGCATCATGGCGACGGTAACGAGACTATTGGGTTTCGGTGCCGGCGGGCGCAAAAGGAACGGGGCCGGATCGATAAAGGCGGGCAGGCGTTGGAAGCGGGCTCCTGGCACGACAGCGCGCAGTCCCTGTTCGTCACGCGCGGTAAAACAGATGTTGACCGCCGCCATCGCAACAGCATCGAGTACCGCAGCCTGGCTGGTTTGCCAAAGTTCTTGATTGCGCCGGGCAGAGTAGGACGCCTCCGCCGTGACATAGACCAGCCCGAACGCGCGGCTCAGCATTGGCCCGAGCAAGTCAGGAGCTTTGTAATAGGGGTGATAGCTAAACCAAAGGTCGGGCGCGCCACCATTTTGCCATAACTGGGTCAGGCGCTCTATCTCGTCCTGTGCCCGGCTCCGGCGCCTGTCCATTTCAATGGGATCCTGCTCGGGCAGGAAGGCGCGGAGATCGGATGCTACGCGGACATCGTGACCGAGGAGACCAAGGCACCGAATAATCAGCTGCGCCATCAGGCGATCGCCAGAGGGAACCGGGTGGTTCGGAGATTTCATCGGAGAATAGAACGCGATTTTCATGCTGAGTTAATGACGCTTGCGTGATCACGCTCTTGTATTCGCATAGATAGTACCGAAGTGAAGTCGGCCGGCGCCCGGCCAATCCGCACCACACTTGACACATCATCTCTTGTCACTCAACTGTCTTCGCCTTTTGATCCTGTTCGTTGGAACCATCCGGAATGCCCCATACGTCCGTATCGTCAGAGCTGCTTGCCTCCATACATAACAAAACAGCCAAAGCCGCAGTCATTGGTCTCGGGTATGTGGGTCTGCCGTTGGCGATGGCGATCGCTCGGGCGGGATTCAAGGTCATGGGTTTCGATGTCGATCCGACCAAGATAACCGCCATCGAAGGAAACCGCAGCTACGTCGAGGCCGTTTCGGACGATACATTGGCGCGAGAGCGTGCCGCCGACCGCTTTTCTGCCACCTGTGACTTCGACAGGCTCGGCGAGTGCGACATCATCGCAATCTGCGTTCCCACTCCTTTGACGGCCAATCGTGATCCCGATCTATCATTCGTGGAAAAGACGGCACGATCCATCGCGGCGACGCTGCGCTCCGGCCAACTCGTTGTGCTGGAGTCGACAACATATCCGGGCACAACTGACCAGATCGTCAAACCGATCCTGGAAGCCACCGGCTTGAGAAGCGGTGTTGAAGTCTTTCTCGGTTATTCACCGGAACGCGAGGACCCCGGAAATCGCAACTTCGCAACCTCAACGATACCCAAGGTCGTTTCCGGTGACGGGGAGATAGCACGTGAACTGATGGTTGCCTTCTACGGTTCGATCATCAGTTCCGTCGTCCCAGTAGCCGATAATGCCACAGCGGAAGCTGTGAAGTTAACGGAGAACATCTTCCGCGCCGTAAACATCGCACTCGTCAACGAATTGAAGCTCGTCTACGACGCCATGGGCATCGATGTTTGGGAAGTCATCGATGCCGCCAAGACCAAGCCTTTCGGCTTCATGCCCTTCTATCCAGGGCCCGGACTGGGTGGCCATTGCATTCCGATCGATCCCTTTTATCTTACCTGGAAATCGCGCGAATTCGATCAGCCGACTCGCTTCATCGAACTGGCGGGCGAGATCAACACCGCCATGCCGCGACACATCGTAAGCAAGCTTGCAGAAGCTTTAGATGTCCATCGCGGTATGGCCCTCAGCAGATCAAATGTGCTGATCGTCGGGCTCGCCTATAAAAAGAACGTGCCCGATATCCGCGAAAGCCCGTCGTTGCGCCTGATCGAGCTTATCGAGGCTCGCGGCGGCAGGACCAGCTATTACGACCCCTATGTACACGAGATACCCCCGACCCGGGAACATGCCGATCTGCGAGGTCGCAGGTCCATCAATTGGAACGAAGAAACCATCGCTGGTTTTGATGCCGTGCTGATCGCTACGGACCATGACTGCATCGACTATGTTTCGCTGGAGAAGTGGTCGCCGCTGATCATCGACACCCGAAACGTCTTTGCACGCCGCGGGCTTGTTTCCGACGTCGTCGTCAAAGCCTGATCATAGTCAACTTGAGGATAAACGATGAGCCGATTGGATACGTTCATCGCGCGAATGACCGCGCAACGGGATCTGCTGAACCATATTCATGCGAACAATATGGTTCCAGCAGAGGGGGCAATACTCGAAATTGGTCTGGGCAACGGACGGACCTACAGTCATCTCCAACAGTTGTTTCCCGACCGCAGGATCATAGCCTTCGACCGCCGAGTTGCGGCGCATCGCACGAGACTACCCGAAACTGAGAACCTCGTTGTGGGCGAGATAGAGGAGACTGGGCTACAATTCGCAGGATGCAATGCGGCACTGGTGCATGCCGACATAGGGACCGGTTACCCCGAACAGGACGCCCTAATCTTGAGGTGGCTGCCTGAAATGATCGTGGGCATGCTGAGACTGGATGGCATTGCTGTGAGTGGACTATCCCTAAACCATCCCAGGCTCGTGGCCTTGCCGGAACTTCCGACAATGAGCGCCGGCAGCTACCGGTATTATCGCCGCGTTTGATGAGTGGGGACGCACCGCAATTCGCCACCATGCCGGTAAATAATCAACACCGTCGGAGTAACATCCGGTTGCCGCAGACGTGATTTGTGGCTTCCGGTCAGACGAGCTAGTTTACGGTTGTTGTCGCGGAAGGCTTATAGGCTTTTACCGTATCGAGTTCACTCGTGGCGTTCCTCAACCGTTCAGCCAGTGTACGGGTAAGCCGCAATGTCATATCAGGGCAGTCGTGGATAACCCTGGAAAAACTGTCCTTGTTGATTCTGAGCGCATCAACGTGGGTAACTGCCTTGACCGTGTTGGTGCGTTCACCGTCGCACAGCAGGGAAACCTCGCCGATTACGGACATTTCTCCGTTTTCGCCGATTTTCATGGGGCCGGACGGCGTCTCAAGTATCGTTTCGACGACCCCGGTCAATATAACGTAGGCGGAATCGCCGCTGTCACCCTGCCTGAACAGTTTCTGGCCGGGCTCATAACTGACCCGTTCCGACGCAAACGCCAACAACTTGAGCTTGCAGCCGTCCATTTCCGCGAAATACGGCAACTTCCTCAGCAGTTGAACTTCATCACAAAGCAACATCGTCGCCACCACTCAGATGCTTTTGCTCGGCTTCAGGCTACCAGCGTACCAAAGATATCGCTTTCTTCCCGAAGTGTCTTGTAAAGACCATCCTCCACAATTTCGCCATTGTCAAACATAACTACACGCTCGAACAAGCGAGAGAGCGAAATGTTCGATAAAACCCACAGGATGGTGGGATTATTGTCCTGCTGGCGCAGATAGGTCAGAACATCCGTCACGATTTCCTCCTGGAGCCGCCGTTCCAAGCCCGGGAGAGCCTTGTTGAATACATAGTAATCGGAGCGGCGAATAATCGCCCGCGCAAGGTTGAGCTTCTGACGCTGGAGAAGCGTCAATCGCCGGCCACCCGCACCGATGTCGAAATCGAGACCTACGCGCAAAAGCTGCTGATAAAAGCCTCGCTCACGGGAAATCTGTGCCGCCAATGCGCGAATTTCAGCCGGCGCTTCAGCACTGCGGTGGGGAATTTTGCCGAACAAGATGTTCTCTCGCAATGTGGCAAAGGACATGTACCGATCGGGATCATAGCGCTTGACGCTGGCCTGAAGTTCGGCAGGCAGCTCTCCGTAGAAGAGTTGCCTGTTTTCCACGATCTTATCCTGCAGTTCACGGTGAAGGACACCGAGGCGATAACGGGGTTCTATATATGCTAGGGTGAGGCGGATGATCGAACGTTGCTCCTCTTCTTCGAGCGAGTAAGCGCGCCTGGTCCCAAGCTTCTTCAAGATCTGCTGATATTCAACGACCGCTTCCGCGGTCAGGAACGGAACCTGATGGAAGAATGGGTGATCGGGCGCAAGTCCTGCGAAGATTTCGACGAACTGATTGGCAATCGCTAGGCCCGTGTCGAGGAAGGCGCGATGCAGCCCAACGCGCTGAAGCGCCTTGTAGAAATCATCGCTTTCAAAAAGACTGCCCATCGAGTGCATCGGCTGCAATGTTTTGCCGAAAAGGAGGTTCTCGCCGACAGTTGCTTCAGCGTTATAGGCGTCCGGCTTAAACGGGATGATCAGCGAAGTCCGCCCCAAACGCCTCACTTCCTCATGGAGCGCGTGGCGCATCGTCACCACGTCCTGGGCCAGTTTGGGATTTTGCTCCTCATCGAAGGAGGAATGCAGGGCAAACTCCAGAATGTCTTCGGTAAGCTTCACCGTATCAAGGGCCGCGAGCAAGGAAGCCTTGATATCGCTTTGGCCGTGGTTGGGAGTTGAGATCATCCGGTCATCAACCCAGTTTGCTCGCACGTCGAAGTCCGGGTTGGACGCCATTCGAGCTTCGCGGATCTCCCAACGGCGCTCCCTTGCCTCAGGGCCTGTGTATTTCGCCGTCTCAACCGGCGCATGTTTCAAGCCGTAAAGGAGGTTGTCCTTCACACTGCCATGGAAAAAGTAGCTATCCGAAGGGGCGTAAGACACATAACGACCCGAAATCGCCTCAGGCAGGTCCAAAATGCTGCGATCGCCCAATTGAACTTTACCGCCGGCGGGCCAGACCTGACGTCCAAAGGTTTCAGCAAGTGCTTCTGCCCCACGACCACGATGATCCACCAGGGCCACAGTTTCCCCGGGATTGAACTTAATTGACGCCCCCGAGAGTACTTTGGCGCCGCTTTCATCCTCAACCATGAGATTGACGGTCGACAGTTGCGAGCCTTCATAGGACTGCACGCCTGGCGCAATTGCCTGAATCTCGGGGTGGGCTAGGTCTTCAACCTCGAAGTAGTCCCGAACCTGCTCATATTTGACCTGCACATCCTGGCGCGCCTGGTCCCAATCAATCAGCTCTTTGAGCGGCCCGGGAAGATCCTTGTATGCATTGATCACCGCAACGAGCTGACCGACGTCAAGTGTTCCTCTCAAGGCCAGATATCCTCCGACCAGATAGAACAGGAACGGCGTTACCTGCGCGAGAAAGTTGTTGAGAAATTTAACGAGAAACTTCCATTGGTAGAGATCGTACCGGATCTTGAAAATAATGCCCAGACGGTGGGCAATATCCGCCCGCTCATAGTTGGATGTATCGTAGGCATGAACAGTGCCAATGCCGTCGACTATTTCGCTGACTTTGCCGGCCAGGTGCCTCGCGGTGATCTGACGCTGCCGGCCGAGCTCTATCAGGCGACGGCGCATTCTCGGAATGATGATGACCTGCACGGCAACCATTGCAGCGGCGATCATTCCCAGCCAGAAGTTCTGTACCATGATGAAGATCATGGCGACCGCAGCCTGGCCGCCGAGCATGGCCGGCTGCACGAAGGCGTCACCGGTGAAGCCGCCGAAGGGCTCGACTTCGTCTTTTATCATGCTTGCAACTTCCGCGCCGTGAACGCTTTTCATCCGACGAGGCGGAAACCGGAGAACACGGTCGAACAGTTCAAATCGGATGCGGCGCAAAAGCCGTTCGCCTAGGCGGCCCTTGTACGTGTTGATGTAGTACTTGAACCCGTTATTGATGATCACGAGCAGCAGGAACACGCAGCTGAGCGCGACCAGCGTTTGCACGCGCGCGAGGTCGAAACCCTCAAACGAATAAAGACGACCTATCCAGGGGAGATCGATGCTGAATTCCATAAATGGCTGTTTGGAGGTTGCCTCTTCGAAGCCGCTACCCTGGACCGGGCCGTTGATGATGTGTTTTGGCAAATCAAGGGACAGGAAGTAAGGGATCATGGAACCCAGCACCACCAGCAATACCCAGATCTGCTGGCGGCGCGTGTGGTTCCAGATATAGCGTAAAAGTTTTTTTTCCATTTGATTTGTCTGCCTTAAGACAGCTTGAGCCGCCCGGAACTGAGATTCGCCGCCTTCATATAGTTTACTAAAAGGCTCAATCGAACGGTGCTGAGGAAAAAAACACACGTTGAAGATATCACAAGCGCTGAAATGGAAGTGATTGCCCAACATTGCTACGCTCGTTACCTCCTTAGTCGTCCGGGATAAGGACGCATATGCAGCTTTACAGAGATCTGGGGGACACAGCGCGACGAGTGCGAAATCCTTCTTGCCGGGAGGTCAGCCAAGCCGCCAGTGGCGTTGCTTAACCATGCGCGTGAACTTTTCTTCCATTCGCGCGTTGTCGCTCCACATAAACGCGTGCATATTGCGTTGGCTGCAGCCCTTGCGGGCAGCGCGTGAAAGGGAAGATAACAATGAGGAAGTTGTCGATCGTTGCCTTGGCTATCGTCACGGCGTTGTCGGGAATAGCACCTGCGCATGGCTTTTCCACCGGTGTACCGGCACAGACCGTCACCACACAAAAGAACGTTCATCTCGTTCAGGACCGGGGCCCGAGCATACCCGAGCTAAGGAGAGTTCTGCGAGATAGGGAGGATAGAAGAGATCGGCGCGAGTGGCGACGGGACGACCGTCGTGAATGGCGACGGGATGACCGTCGCGAATGGAGGCGAGACTGGCGCGGAGATAGGCGAGACCGCTATGGCTGGTACAATGGCCATCGTGGGTATCGGGATTGGCGCCGCGGCTATCGCCGTCATCGCGATGGCTGGTGGTATCCCCTCGCCGCATTCGGCGCAGGAGCGGTGATCGGTGGTGCAATCGCCAGCCAACCTCGAGTGGTAACCGGCCTGCCGGCACGTCATGTCGATTGGTGCTCTGCCCGATATCGTACCTACCGGGTTTCCGACAACACCTATGTGCCGCGAGCGGGTGTCAGAGCCGAGTGCAGATCACCATATTATTGACTCCTGATCGCGAACCAGAAACATGAACCCGTCGCGCTCAGGCGGGTTCATTGGTCGTAAGCAGGCGCGACACTGGAAGTACGCCGAAACGACCCGCGCGACAGCTTGCAATTTCAGCCATGAATGGGCTCGATCAGCCGCCATGTCAGCTGGCACGAGGGCGGGCTTTTCAGGCCAAGCACAAGTCTCGTTGCCAGGCGTGGATGCCATTACGCGGGAAAGCACATAATCCGCCGATGCTGCAAGCACCGGCCGGCATGGTGATCCTGCATCAATTGGCCCAAGGCCACCAGTTCGATATGAGCAGATCAGCCAATGACACGCCAACCGCTGCCAAACTTCTCCACCGCCACGCGGTGCTGATGACCGATGGGCGATTCCAACACGACTTCTCCTTCGGAGAATGCTCTTCGGAGAACTTCAGAATTTCCCTGGATTCGCGTTGGAGCGACTTTTTTCATGCCCATGAAGATTTCGAAAGTGATGGCGGCTTCGACCTGATGGCGAGTGCCATCCCGTAATATCAGGGTCCAGATCGGCAGGGGTTTTTTGCGTTTAACCATCTACTATAGGATGACAAGGGATATAGTTGGCGGGATGAGAAAAAAGGCCCGCCGAAGCGGGCCGAGTCGATCCTATCTCATATACCACAAACGCTTCCGCCAACTGAAAGTTCCCCTGCATGCCTCCTCCGGCCATTTGGTCGTCGCCTGTTGCTTTGCACTGAGATCTGCCCCGGGTTGAGGTGAACCCTCAGGCCGACCTCGCGAATTCATGAGCCTTCTCCGTTTGAGGCCAGGAGAGCGTATCATTTTTTGCGGAAGCGATCGAAGGGGCCGAAGAGGGTCCATAATAGGCGCTCAGAGCGCTAGGAACATCGACGACCGATCTCATCGCCTCGGCTGTCATACCCGCCCAGGACAGATGTTCGAGACTCGATTTCCACGGAATCCTGTCAGCGTGTATGAGCGAACTCAGGGGGTGGGCCACTATCATCACACGATCGGCAGCGGTCTACACATGGCGCTGCGGATGCGCTGCTCGGTGCCGGCTTCGAGTGCGGCGGCCCGGTCGTCGAAGATCATCAAGGCGGGCCTGAGCATCACCGCGCGGAAAGCTGTTCTCCGTGTACCATATCCATGTATCCAAGGGAATCGTCTCCACTTAGTAGATTGCTTCCTTAGATAAACCTCAGCGTATGCCATGTAAGGCACGTTCCTAGCTTAGCCGAAGGTAGCAGGCAGGAATGCTTCGCGGCCAGAGTACGCCTCTTGGTGCGAAGCAATGGTTTGCCTTCGTTCGGTATTGACAACATGTTGATTCATTGTTCTGCCGACTGTCGAACTCGATAAACATAAGGTTTCGATCTTTATCTTAACACGTGCAACATAGGGTGGATTTTGAACGAGTGACTAAGTGTCAAATGAACAAGTTGCGGGTCGGCAAACAAGCCCACGAGGAGGCCGCCTCTCTTTGACTGGAGGTCAAAATGAACATCAAGAGCCTTCTTCTCGGCTCCGCTGCTGCCCTCGCAGCAGTATCTGGCGCCCAGGCGGCCGACGCGATCGTGGCCGCTGAGCCCGAGCCGATGGAATACGTTCGCGTCTGCGACGCGTTCGGTACTGGCTACTTCTACATCCCGGGTACGGAAACCTGCCTCAAGATCAGCGGTTATGTCCGTGTGCAGGTCGATGGCCGCAGCGATTTCGATATCGATGGCGTGGAACTGCAGGACGGCGGTTACCGCACCAACACGCGTGCTCAGCTTCGCTTCCAGGCGAAGAGCGACACCGAGTTTGGTGAGCTGCACTCTCAGATCACGCTGCGCGCCAACAGCAACAGCGATGACGACTACTACCTCGAAGAGAGCTTCATCCAGCTCGGCGGTCTGCAGGTCGGTTACTTCTACAACTACTTCGATATCGGTCTGCCGGGTGAAACCGTTCTCTCCGACGGCGGTCCGATTGCTGGCGCTGACTACATCGGTGGCGACACCCTGAACAACTCGATCCGCTACACCTTTGCAACCGAGGCATTCCAGGCTTACATCCAGGGTGACGCTTTCAACTCGCAGGCTGGTTGGAAGACCGACGAAGCCGGTAACGACGACGAACTCGGCGTCAACGGCCTGATCGGCGGCACGTTCGGCGGCGTATCCGCTAACCT
>NZ_JBHFJG010000020.1:0-25202 GCF_057559155.1 Rhizobium moroccans
ACAAGGATGCCGCCGACAAGCGCGACGAGGTGGCCAAAGCCATGCGCAAGGAACAGCTCGACAGCGCCCGCGCCAAGGTGGAGGCCTGGAAGGTGCAGCCGCTGAACGCCAACGCCAATTCCATTAACGTGCCTGAGGAATGGGCCGGCGCGAAGCCGCTCACCACGGCATCGGTCGACATGGAAAAGGCGGTCCGCAACATCCAGGCGATCCTGAACAAGGCCGGATTCGACGCCGGCGCCGCGGACGGCAAGATCGGCGCCAAGACCACGGCCGCCATCAAGGCCTTCCAGACCTCGGTCGGCCAGAAACCGACCGGCAGGATCGACGACGCGCTGGTGAAGGAACTGCTGGCCCGCAACGCTTAGAGGCGGGTTCAAAAGGCTCTAAGTCTACTTACCCGACCGGGTATGCGGCGTTGCGTGATATTAATCACGCCCGGACAAAAAGGGCGAAATTGCCGGATTGTCCGGTACTTGCGGATTGACTCGGGCCGATACCGGGGCGCATGACCGATCCTATCTTCATGCCTTGTTCACCTCACGTGTGGCATGTTTTGAACGAGACCGCCGCAGCGGACGGGACGCGGTCGCGAACCGCCCGCAAGGGCGAAGATTCTTGCCTTTTCGAGGTTCGGCCGTGACTGTCTATCTGCCGATCGCAGAGCTATCGGTGAACATTTTCATCATTCTCGGCATGGGTGCGGCCGTGGGCTTCCTCTCCGGCATGTTCGGGGTGGGCGGCGGCTTTCTCATCACGCCGCTCCTGATCTTCTACAACATCCCGCCGGTGGTGGCGGTGGCGACCGGCGCCAACCAGGTGGTCGCTTCCTCGATCTCGGGCGCGATCACGCATTTCAGGCGCGGCACGCTGGACATGAAACTCGGCACGGTGCTTCTGGTGGGCGGCCTTCTGGGCGCCACGGTGGGCGTGTGGATATTTTCCTGGCTGAGGCGGGTCGGCCAGCTCGATCTCTTCATTTCGCTGCTTTACGTGGTTCTGCTCGGCGCGATCGGCACGCTGATGCTGATGGAAAGCCTGCGCGCCATGCGCCGGGCGAAGCAGAACCAGCCGCTTCCGCTGAAGCGCCCCGGCCAGCACAACTGGGTGCACCGGCTGCCCTTGAAGATGCGGTTCAAGAAATCGCGGATCTATCTCAGCGCCATTCCCATCGTCGTGCTCGGTTTCGTGATCGGCGTGCTGACCTCGATCATGGGCGTGGGCGGCGGCTTCATCATGGTGCCGGCGATGATCTATCTGCTGCGCATCCCCACCAATGTCGTGGTGGGGACATCGCTCTTCCAGATCATCTTCGTGACGGCCTATACGACCATGGTGCAGGCGGCGACCAACTACGCGGTCGATATCGTGCTCGCCACCATACTGATGATCGCCGGTGTGATCGGCGCCCAATACGGCGTGCGCGTGGGGCAGAAACTGCGCGGCGAACAGTTGCGCGCGCTGCTTGCGCTTCTGGTCCTGGCCGTCGGCATCCGCCTTGCAATCGCGCTGGTCGTCAAGCCGCAGGACGTCTATTCGATCGCGGTGGGAGGGCTTTCCTACTGATGGCCCGCCTGCTTTCGCCGATCCTTCTCGCACTCATCCTCGCGCTCGGCTCGCCGGCCGCCGCGCAGGTGCCCTTCGGGGAAGCCTCGACCGTGAAGGAGGGGCTGGAGATCGGCACCTCGACCAGCGAAATCGCCATCACCTCCGATTTCCGGGGCGCGGACCTGACCGTCTTCGGCGCGGTAACCAATGCGGACGAGCTGTTCCTGGCGATCGGCCAATACGACATCGTGGTGACGCTCGAAGGCCCGAAGGACTATGCGACGGTGCGCAGGAAGGAACGCGTGCTCGGCATATGGATGAACACGGAGTCCATGACTTTCGAGCAGGTGCCGGAGAGCTATTCGATCGCCAGCACGCGGCAGATCGACAGCATCGATTCCGCGCCCGCGCTCAACAATATCGGCATCGGCATCAGCCACATGACGCTCTCGCCGATCGGCTATGTGGGGAATGCGGCAAGCCTCAACGAATTCCGGGAGGCCTACCGGCGGCTCAAGCTTTCGGGCGGGCTCTACCAGAACGACACGAGCGGGGTGCGCTTCCTCTCCTCCAACCTGTTCCGCGCCTCGCTGAGGCTGCCGGCCAACATCCCGGACGGGGTGCATATGGTGCGCGCCTATCTCTTCAAGGGCGGGGAGCTGCTTCTGGAACGGGAGCAGCCGTTGCGCGTGGTCAAGACCGGTCTCGAACAGGCGATCACCGATGCGGCGCATAACCGGCCGATCGTCTACGGCATGTTCTGCGTGCTGATCGCCGTCGTCACCGGCTGGGGCGCCAGCCTCCTGTTCCGGAGAGATTGATCACTCCGCCGCCGCGGCCTGCTTTCTGGCAAGCACTTCCTGGTATGCCGCCGTCAGCCGCTCGAAGACGGAAGGCTTCGAGGGATCGGGCTCACCATGCAGGTGCAGGACGCGCAATTCCTCCATGAAATCCTCCCAGAGCGGACGGCCGCCCTTTTCCAGTAGTTCGGCGCGGATGGCGAGCTCCTCCGAAACGGGGAGGAAACGCCGGCCCCAGGCGCCCATTTCCGCAAGCAGCGGCACGAGCTGGATCGCCATCTCGGTCAGGCTGTAAATGGTCTTCTGCTTATGGCTCGGATCGTCCTCGCGGTAGAGCAGGCCCTTTTCGACGAGCCGCTTCAGCCGGTCGGCCAGGATGTTCGAGGCGATCCCCTCATCCGACTTCTGCAAGAGCTCGCGGAAGTGGCGGCGATTGCCGAACATGATGTCGCGGATGACGATGAGGCTCCAGCGATCCCCCAGAACTTCCAGTGTCAGGTTGATCGGGCAGCCCGAGCGATGTGCTTCGTCCATGTCATTCTCCAAAAACCGCTTGCATTATAAAATCAGTTGCCGTAATTTTCAACTGCTTGTATTTTGCAACTGGTTAATGGAGGATGAGGACATGAGAAAGCTGATCGTCTGGAACCTGATGACGCTGGACGGCTATTTCGAAGGCGAGAAACCCTGGGACATCGATTTTCACAATCTCGCCTGGGGGCCGGAGCTGGAGGCCATTTCGGAATCGTTCGATGAAGAAGGTGACCTGCTCGTTTTCGGCCGCAAGACCTATGAGGGCATGGCTGCCTACTGGCCGACAGCGGAGGAGAGCGGCAAAACCAAGGACAGCATGAACAATATCGCGAAGATCGCCGTCTCGCGCACGATGAAGGATGCGGAATGGAACAATACCCGCGTCGTCTCCGATCCGGTTTCCGAGCTCAGGAAGCTGAAGCAGGAAAAGGGCAAGGCGATCTTCATCTTCGGCAGCGCGGAGCTCACGGCCTCGCTGATGAAAGAAGGACTGATCGACGAAATCCGCCTCTGCATCGTGCCGGTCCTGCTTGGCAAGGGCAATCCGCTGTTCAAGACGGCGGAGGAGCGGACGGAATTGAGGCTGATCGATTCCACCACGACCGCCAAGGGCGCGGTGATTCTGCGCTATGAACCGCGCAATCCCTCGTGAACGAGGTGTGTGGCGGCCTTGACGCAGATCAAGGCCGCACAATCATTCTCCTTGGAAACTTGCGTCGACAAGGAGGAGGATGAACATGCCCAAGCACATTCTGATTGCCACGGACGGTTCCCCGCTTTCGACAGGAGCCCTGGAGAAAGCGCTCGACTTCGCCCGCGACATCGGCGCCGAAGCAACGGCGCTGACCGTGATGGAGCCGCTACAGGTCTTCACGGTCAATCCCTCCGGCATGGAGATCGCCTATGCCGAATACGACAAGACCAACAACATCGTTGCCGACGGCATCCTGAAAAAAGCGCGGGAAGAGGCGGAGAAGCGGTCCGTCCCCTACAAGGGCCTCAAGGCGACGCACACGGATCCGGCAAGCGCGATCATCGAGACGGCGGAAAAGGCTGGATGCGACCTGATCGCCATGGCCTCCCATGGGCGTTCCGGCTTCAAGGCCTTCATGCTCGGCAGCGTGGCGATGAAGGTGCTCGCCAACTCCAAGACGCCGGTGCTGATTTATCGGTAGTCTATCCCATCAGGTTGGCATATCTGACGGAATAGATGCGGTCGCGGCCGAGCAGGTGCGCGACCAGGGCTTCCCGGTCGAAGAGGCCGTGCATGGCCTTGTGGCGCAGGTCGAGCCCGCCGGACAACACCCCGAAGGCGGGCATCAGAAGGCGGCTGCCGTCGGTCGCGAAACAGGCGCGGCGGACGGACTTCTCCCGCCGGCGGACGGTGGCGGCGGGATGCAGGTGGCCGGCAATCTCCCCCTTGCCGGAAATCAAGCTCGGCTCGTGCCGGAAAACGAGGCCCCCATAGACGAGCTCGTCGGCGCAGGTACCGGGAAGATCGACCGTTCCGTCCGGATCGTGGTTGCCGTTGATCCAGATCCAGTCGCGGCCGCGCGCCATGGCGGCGATCACCGAGCGCAGCTCGCCGGGCAGATGGGCGGAACCCTTGCGATCATGGAAATTGTCGCCAAGCGAAACGACGATCTTCGGATCGTAACGGTTGACGACGGCCGCGAGGATATTGAGGGTCGCGACGGTGTCATAGGGCGGCAGCAGCATGCCTCTGCGGGCGAAGGCCGCGCCCTTTTCCAGATGCAGATCGGAAACGACGAGCATGCCGGTTTCCGGCAGGTAGAGCCCGCCCAACGGATCGCAAACGGCGACGACGCCGTTCACCACGATCTCTTCCGTGCCGGTGGCTGCTCCCATTGTCTGTGTCCGGGCCGCGAGGCCGAGGCGGTGCATCAATTTCGTTTCTCTCCAATTCGGGACTACAGCCCCTCATCCGCCCTGCCGGGCACCTTCTCCCCGTTCTGACGGGGAGAAGGAAACTTGTCGCACCATCTCGGTTCCCCCTCGCCCCGTTAACGGGGAGAGGGTGCGCCGAGCGAAGCGGAGGCGGGGTGAGGGGCAATGCCGCTCCAAGCCCTTTACGACATAGCCTCCGCGATCAGTTCCTCGGCGGCCTCTTGCAGCACCGCTTCCTGCGCCTCGCCGCCCGGCACCGGCTCCTTGCCGATCTCCAGCATGATGGGGATCGCAAGCGGCGAGACATGATCGAGATCGCGGTGGGTGATGTGCCCCCTGATTCGCCTGAGCATATCGCCTAAGCGGCCGATGTCCAAAAGACCTGACGCCGCATCCCGCCGCGTCGCCTCCAGCAGGATATGGTCCGGCTCGTGGGTGCGCAGCACGTCGTAAATCAGGTCGGTCGAGACCGTCACCTGCCGGCCGGTCTTTTCCTTCCCAGGGTGACGGCGCTCGATCAAGCCGGAAATCACGGCGCAATTGCGGAAGGTGCGCTTGAGCATATAGCTTTCGGCAAGCCATGCCTCCAGATCGTCACCCAGCATATCCTCATCGAAGAGATCGGAGAGCTTGAGCCGGCCGGATTTCACCATCCCGCCGATATCGTTCAGCCCCCAGACGGCAAGCGAATAATCGGTGGCGACGAAGCCGAGCGGGTGAGCGCCAGCCCGCTCCAGCCGGCGGGTGAGCAGCATGCCGAGTGTCTGGTGTGCCAGCCTTCCCTCGAAGCAATAGGCGATCATGAAGAACCGCTTGCCGCGCGGGAAGGTCTCGATCAGCAGCTCATCCTTTTGCGGTAGCAGGGAGCGGTCCTTCTGGATCGCCAGCCAGTCGCGCACCTGATCCGGCAGCGCCTGCCAGCGATCGGGATCGGCGAGCATGCCGCGAACCTGATCCGCCAGATAGGTGGAGAGCGGGAACTTGCCGCCCGCATAGGCGGGAATTTTCGGATCGAGCGAGAAGGCGTTGGATACGAGACATTCGTTCTCCCGGATACCTTCGAAGCGCAGCACCTTGCCGGCGAAGAGGAAGGTATCGCCCTGCACGAGCTGTTCGAGGAAATATTCCTCGACCTTGCCGAGCGAGAGGCCTCCACGGCCAAGCGTGCCCCTGGCATTGCGCCTGACCAATCGCACATTGAGCTCGGTCGCCTCCACGATCGTTCCGAGATTGAGGCGGTATTGCTGCGCCACCTGCGGATTGGAGACACGCCAGAGCCCTTCCTTCGTCTTCCTGATCTTGGCGTAGCGCTCGTAGGAACGCAGCGCATAGCCGCCGGTCGCGACGAAATCGACGATGCGCTCGAAGGTTTCCCAGGAAAGGCCGGCATAGGGCGAGGCGGAGGTTATCTCGTCATAGAGCTGGAGGGCATCGAAGGGCTCGGCGCAAGCCATGCCGAGCACGTGCTGAGCGAGCACATCGAGAGCGCCCTCCCCGACCGGCGGCGTATCCTGCGCGCCGAGATAGTTGGCATCGAGCGCCGCCTGGCACTCCATCACCTCGAAACGGTTGGCGGGCACCAGAATCGCCTTCGAGGGCTCGTCCATGCGGTGATTGGCGCGGCCGATGCGCTGGGCAAGGCGCGACGCTCCTTTCGGCGCGCCGACATGCACGACGAGGTCGACATCGCCCCAATCCATGCCGAGATCGAGCGTCGATGTGGCGACGACCGCGCGCAGCCGGTTGGCGGCCATGGCGGCCTCAACCTTCCGCCGCTGGCCGGCATCGAGCGAGCCGTGATGCAGGGCAATCGGCAGATTGTCTTCGTTGACGGTCCAGAGCGTCTGGAACAGAAGCTCGGCCTGGAAGCGCGTGTTGACGAAAATCAGCGTCGTCTTGTGGCGCCTGATCTCCTCGTAGATTTCCGGGATCGCATAGGTCGAGACATGGCCGGACCAGGGGATATGAGCCTGGGTGCGGAGGATCGAGATATCGGGCGCGGCACCGCCCGTGACATGCACCAGCCCGGCCGGCGGCGCGGGGTGTTCGCCCTCTCGCCCCCCTTGGGACACGAGCCATTTCTGCAGGTCCATGGGATCGGCCACCGTGGCCGAGAGCCCGATGGTGCGCATGTGCGGCGCGTGGCGGCGGATGCGGGCGAGCCCCAGCGACAGGAGGTGGCCGCGCTTCGAGGTGACGAGCGAGTGCAGCTCATCCAGCACCACGTATTTGAGATCCTTGAAGAAGCGCTCCGCCTCCCTGTTGGCGAGCAGCAGCGCCACCTGCTCGGGCGTCGTGAGAAGAATATCGGGCGGGTTCAGCCGCTGGCGCTGGCGCTTGGCCTGCGGCGTATCTCCGGTACGGTTTTCGATGGTGACGGATAAGCCCATTTCGGAGACGGGCTTCGTGAGGTTGCGCTCGATATCGACCGCCAGCGCCTTCAGCGGAGAGATGTAGAGCGTGTGGATGCCGGTGAAGGCCGAGCCCGGTGGGATTTTTCCGCGCCGCGTCAGATCGGTGAGCGAGGGCAGGAAGCCGGCAAGCGTCTTGCCGGCGCCCGTCGGCGCGATCAGCAGCATGTTCTCGCCGGCCTTCTCACCCCCTTGGGCCCGGGCAAGGAGTTCCAACTGATGGGCGCGGGGCTGCCAGCCCTTCTCGGCGAACCAGTTCAGGAACGGCCGGGGCAGAAGCGCGGCATCACGGCCGGAGGTTTGGGTTTCAGCAATATCCACGAGGGCCAAGATAAGCGGTAGCGCGAGAAAAAGAAGCCTGATTGACAGCATCGCAGAATCATGGATAAAAATTATCCGTGATTAGGAGAGAACGATGAAACTCGGCGACGGCGTCGAACAAGCGATCCACAGCGTCACCATGCTTTCCACGCTTTCGGAAGGCGGCGTGCTTTCGGCGGCGGCGCTGGCGGAATTCCACGGCCTTTCGACGAGCTATCTTCTGAAACATCTGCAGGCGCTTTCCGGCGCCGGATTGCTGGACACCGTGCCGGGGCCGAAGGGCGGCTACAGGCTGGCGAAACCGCCGGAGAAAATAACGCTGCTCGATATCGTGCTGGCGGTCGAAGGCCCGGCGCCCGCCTTCCGCTGCGCGGAGATACGCCGGCGCGGACCGAACCCACTGCCGGGGCGGTATACGGCAAAACCATGCGGCATCAACGCCGCGATGCTGCGGGCCGAAAAGGCCTATCGCGCCGAACTCGCCAAGGTATCGATCGCCGACATCATGGCGGACCTGAATGCATTCGACGACGGCGCTATCGCCGCCCGCGGATGCGCCTTCCTCGAAATCCATGAACGCAAGACAGCCCGGTAGACGGGCGCAACCAAGGAGAAGAGCATGCAGCAACGTTTGAATTTCTTCACGGCCTCGCCGGAGTCCTATGAAGCCGTCAAGGCTCTGGAGATCTACGTGCAGCAATGTGGGATCGAGCGCCGCTTCATCCACCTCATCAAGCTGCGCGCCTCGATCATCAACCACTGCGCCTACTGCATCGACATGCATGTCAAGGAAAGCCGGCATGACGGGCTTTCGGAACAGTGGATCAACCTGATGAGCGCCTGGGAGGAGTCACCGATCTACGACGAGAAGGAACGTGCGCTGCTCGCCTGGGTGGACGCAGTCACCCGCGTTGCCGATACCCACGTGCCGGACAGCGTCTATGAAGGGCTGAAAGCCCATTTCACGGACGAGGAAATGGTCAAGTTCACGGTGGCGATCGGCGTCATCAATGTCTGGAACCGGCTCTGCGTCGGCTTCCGCGCAATGCATCCGATCGACAAGCCGGCCAAAGCAGCCTGACCGTCAGACTTCGATCACCGCACGACGATATAACGGTCTGAGCGGTGATTGATGGCGAGGAACAGGTTGAGGACGACGGCGCCCACCACGGACCAGAGAACGGTGGTGGGCGAAACCACCGCAAAGGCCGAGATCATCACGAAGAGATCGAAGGCGAGCTGGACGAGCCCCGCCTGGATGCCGAAGCGATCCTGGATGTAGATCGCCAGGATGCCGACGCCGCCGAGGCTCGCCCGGTGGCGATAGAGCGCCAGCAGGCCGTAGCCGAGAAGAAGACCGCCGAGCAGCGCCGCCCAGAAGGGGTTGAGGTAGTCGATCAGGAAGAAGCGGCTTTCCATTTCCGTGATGACCGAGACGAGGCCGATGGCGATGAAGGTCTTCAACGAAAAGGCCCAGCCGAGGCGGCGGAAGGAGAGATAGTAGAACGGCAGGTTGACGATGAAGAACAAGAGGCCGAACGATATGCCCGACGCGTAATGCAGCAGGAAGGCGACGCCCGCCGTGCCGCCCGTCAACAGGCCGACATGGTTCAGGAAATAGAAGCCGAGGGCGGCGACCAGGGCGCCGGTGAGGAGCCCCTGGCTATCTTCAAGATATGTGTGCTGCGAAGGATCGGCACTATAAAAACCGAAACTTCGCTTCTGCACCTCAGCCCGCTGTTGCAATCCCGTATTTCCTTGTCGCCTCGATGAATATTGCGCTGCAATATAATCTTCATCAAGCGAGTTCAACGGCCTTGAAGGATCGATGCCGCGGCGGCCTGCTTTTTCGGCGACTTCGGCGACTTCGGCGACGGCTTAGCCGGGCGTCAGAATATCTGCCATCGGATTGTGCTGCATCATCTCGCCTTGCAGCCGGTCATGCGCGGCGTTCACGGGATCGATACCATCCTTGTAAGGTCCGACGGTGAGACGACCCGGCCGTTCGCCGAAGGGCAGCGAGGCAAGCTCGATCACGGCTTCGGAAACTTCCCGGGGATCGAGGCTGCGGTCGGGCTCGAGACCTCCAAGCATCGCTTCGATGTGCCGCGCATAGAGATCGCGTTTCGCCTGTCCGGCCGGACCGAGGCGAGCCAGCATCTCTTCCCAATAGCGTATCGCATTTTCCTGAAGCCGCGTCGGATAAGCCCCCGCCGGCTGGACGATCGAAACCTCGATATTCGAGGCCGCCACTTCGTAGGCAAGCGCGTCGGCCGCCGCCTCCACCGCCAGCTTGGAGGCACAGTAACCGCCCAGCATCGGATCGATCGCGCGCCCGAGCGCACTCGACATCTGAATGATGGCTCCCCGGCCCTGTTCGCGCATATGGGGCACGACGGCCCGGTACATCCTGAGCGCCCCACCGAGGTTCGTTTCGATGTTCGAGGCGAAATCGGCCGGCGTTTGCAGTTCGACGGGTCCGGGCACGACGATGCCAGCATTGCTCACCAGAATGTCGATGCGTCCGGCGTTTGCGATCGCGCGCGCCACGCCTTCGCTGACCGATCGGTCATCCAGCACGTCGATCTCCAGCACATCGATGGTCACGTCATCGCCGGAAAGCGCCCGCAACTCTCCGGCGGCCGGAGCATTCCGGCCCTCCATTTCGCGCATGGTGGCAATCACATATGCGCCTTTCCGCGCGAAGCCCTCCGCCATCAGCCTGCCGAAGCCGGAACTGGTCCCGGTGATCAGCACGACGGGCCGCTCACCGGCCGGTGCCTGAGCCCAGCCGTTGCCGGTCATGGCAAGGGCAGCGACGGCGGCACTGCCCGCAAGCATCGACCGGCGCGAGATGTTCATCCTGTCCAGCATGGTCACACTCCTCTGTTCCGAAAGGTCTCTTCGGAAACAGAATGGCGTTCGCGCGCTCGTTGTGGTAGTCAGGACAATTGCAAATAACTGTCTTGGCTATAACAACAATGGCTCTCGACCTGAACCACATCGCGCTCTTCGCCAAGGTGGTGGAGACGGGCAGCTTTTCCGCCGCCGCACGCGCGATCGGCATGCCGAAGGCTACGCTCAGCCGCAAGATCGCGCAGCTCGAGGCCGCGCTCGACGCACGGCTTCTGCAGCGCACGACACGGCGCGTCACGCTGACCGCCCTTGGCCGCGCCTATTACGAGGATGCGATTGCCGGACTATCCAGCATCGAAAGGGCCAGAGAAAGAATTGCCGCCGCTCAGGCCGAGCCCGCCGGCATGCTGCGGATTGCCGCGCCCGTGGGCTTCGGTACGCGCAAGCTGATGCGGTGGATCGCGGAATTCCTGCAGAACCACGAGAAGGTGAAGATCGAACTGAAGCTGACGGACGATCCCGTGGACTTGATCGGCGAAGGCTTCGATCTCGCCTTTCGCACTGGTCGGCTGCCCGATTCAAGCCTGATCACGCGCCGGCTGGGCACCAGCCGGCTGGCTCTTGTGGCCAGTCCCGGCTATCTCGCCCGGCGCGGCCGTCCCGACCGTCTCGAAGACCTAAAAGACCACGATTGCGTGGCCTTCGGCCCCACGCTCGACAACGAGGTGTGGCGCCTCAAGGGGCCGGATGGCTGGCGAGAGGTCGCGGTACGGGCTCGCATCGCTGTCGACGGCTCCTATGCCGAGGTCCAGGCAGCGCTCGCAGGGCTCGGCATCGCATTGCTGCCGCTGGCACTCATCCGCCACGATCTGGAGGCCGGCGCGCTCGAACAGGTCCTGCCCGACTACGGCGTTGACGGCGGCTCGATGAACATCATTTATCCCAGCAACCGGCACATGCCGGCGGCTTTACGGGTATTTCTCGATTTCGTCATCGCGCAGGCCGGTTCGCCCTCGGAGCAAGTTCCGGCGGCGGCCGAGTGACGAGATAGGAAAAAGAAAGCGGAAAACCGCCAACTCAAACCTTACGGCGCGACAGAAACAGAATACCGCGAATGGGTTTTCCGGCGTCGGTGCGAATGACGGTCTTTTCCAGCGCCAGAAGGGAGAGGCCGTAACGCTCGAGGAGAGCGCGGATATAGGTTTCCGAGTGCGCATAGCGCAGCGAGTCCCGCAGGGTGAAACCCTCCCCTGCCTCTTCCACCGAGAAGGCGAAGAGCCCTCCCGGCGCCAGCAGTTCAATCACGAGCGGGAACACCGTTTCGAGAGAGCCGAGATACATCAGCACGTCGGCGGCCGAGACGAGATCGGCGCGCTGGGCGGCAAGCCCTTCTGCAAACAATCCCGATCCTTCCGCGGGCAGGCTCAGGTCCGCCTGGCCGAGATGATCGTAAAACCCCTTCGCTTCCGCCTTGGCCAGCATGTTCGCCGAAAGATCGAAACCTTCGAGCCGCCCGGCCGATGCACGGATCTCCTCGCCGAAGAGCCCGGTGCCGCAGCCGAGGTCCACCACCAGGCGGAACGGGCCATGCGGGCTGACCAGCGCGGCGAGCTTCGGCGGAACGCTGTAGTCGAGCTTTTCGACAAGGGCCGTATCGAAGCGGTCGGCATAATCGTCGAAGAGACCCTCCACGTAACGGCTCGGGGGTGTGACGGGAACCTCCTCCGCGCCGAGAAGCGCGAGCTTCAGCGTGGCACCGAAGACATCCTCGGGATCGAGGGAGAGCGCCTGGCGGAAGGCCGCAACGGCGCCCGTCTTCAGGTCTGCCTTTTCCCGGTATTCGCCGAGCCGGAACCAGCCGGCCGCCCAGCCGGGCGCCAGTTCGAGCGCCTGCTCCATCAATTCCGCCGCAGCCGGCGCATCACCGCCCTCGTCGAGCATGCGGGCATAATCGGCGCGGCGATCGGCGATGACATCGCCGGAGGAAAACTGATTGGGCGTCATGCGCGTTCCAGAAGAAGGGTGCGGGTTCTTGGCCGAAGCCACAAAAAAACTCAAGTTCTATCTGAGGTGGGGCTCGAAATGCTTGCGGCGCGGGAAAGCCGTGATTATCTGGCTTTCAGGCAATTCGGAGAAGGAAGAGCATGTCGGACCCGGTGAACAGGTTTCTCGGAGATACCCCTGGACGGACCATCATCAAGCTGATCGTGGTATGCCTGATCGTGGGCTTCGTGCTGGCGTTTTTCGGCTTCACGCCGGACAATATCGTCGACAGCATCCGCTATTGGTTCCTGGACCTCTGGTATAACGGCTTCAGGGCGCTGGGACGGGTCGGCAACTATCTGGTGCTGGGCGCGGTCATCGTCATCCCGATCTTCCTCATCCTGCGTCTCCTGAGCTACCGCCGCTAACCATGAGCCATATCCTGACACCTTCCCGGCGGGGTTTCCTCGTGCTTTCCGGCATGGGCCTGCTGCTTTCCGGCTGCTCCGCCACCAGGGTGCTGACGCCCACGCCCGGCGCCGAGGACGAAACGACGGCGGCCCTTCCCATGGTCAACAGGGTTCGCCAGGGAAGCGGGCTTGCAAGCCTTTCTCCTAATACTCCAGCCCGAAAGGCCGCGGTCCAGCAGGCCATGCGCATGGCCAAGGCCAACGAGATGAAGCACCTGATCGGCTTCGGCGACGATTTTGGCGGAAGGATGAAGCGCAACGGCGTGGCGCTGCCGGCGGCCGAAAACATCGCGGCAGGCCAGACGAGCGTGGAAGCCGCCGTGCAGGCCTGGATCGATTCGCCGAGCCACCTGAAGAACATGCTCGGCGGCGGCTATCGGGGCCTCGGCGTCGCGGTCGCCCGCGCCTCGCCGGCATCGGAGCCCTATTGGGCCATGGTGCTTTCGGCTTAGAGCTTCTCGCCCGCCCAGCGATCCACGGCAGTGTCGCGCAGGTCCCGGATGGAGGAGACCTTCTCCGCATCGAGAAGGCGGGGAAGCCCGCGCAATATCCTGGCCGGAAGCCCCGGCCCTTCATAGACCATGCAGGAATAGAGCTGCACCAGATCGGCCCCGGCCCGGATCTTTTCCAGCACATCCTCGGCGCTGCCGACGCCACCGACGCCGACGATCGGCAAGGCGGGGCCGACGCGCTTGCGCATCTTCGCAAGGACGGCCGTCGAGCGCTTGAAGAGCGGCGCGCCGGACAGGCCTCCCGCCTCGCCCGCCTGAGCGCGGTCGCTCAAGCCATCTCGGGAAAGAGTCGTATTGGAAACGATGAGCCCATCCAGAGGGTGATCCAGCGCTTCCGCCGCCACATCGTCCAGCCCTTCCTCGGCAAGATCGGGCGCGATCTTCAGGAAGACTGGCACGGAGCGGCCGTGACGCACGGCCTCTTCAGCGCGGGCCGCAAGCACGGCTTCCAGCAGACCGCGGAGGCTTTCGCGCGCCTGCAGGTCGCGCAGGCCGGGCGTATTGGGCGAGGAGATGTTGACGGTGAAATAGGTGGCCACCGCATAGAACTTGCGGATGCCGAGGACGTAATCGGCGACGCGATCGGCACTGTCCTTGTTGGCGCCGATGTTGACGCCGACCACGCCGGGCGCATTGCGCCGGGCGGACAGCCGGGCCAAGGCCGCGTCATGGCCCTCATTGTTGAAGCCGAGCCGGTTGATGACGGCGCGATCGGCCGTCAGGCGGAAAATCCGCGGCTTGTCGTTGCCCGCCTGCGGTTTCGGCGTCACCGTGCCGATTTCGGCAAAGCCGAAGCCGAGCTTCAAGAGCGCATCCGGCACTTCGGCGTTCTTGTCGTAGCCGGCAGCCATGCCGAGCGGATTTTCGAAGCGGATACCGGCAATCGTCTGGGCAAGACGGGGATCGCGCGGCACCCGGCAGGCCGGCACGACGCCGGATTTCAGCGCGGCGATGGAAAGGCCGTGGGCCGTTTCCGGATCGAAGAGGAAGAGCCCCTGCCGGGCAAGATCGGAGAAGCGGCCGATCATGGCATGATCTCCGGAAAGGCGTGCTGGCCATCGACGCCGAGACGCAGCGGCATTTCCCAGAGCACGGCCGAAAGCGGCAGGTTTCCATAAAGATGCGGGAAAAGATCGCCGCCGCGCGAGGGTTCGAATTTCAGCGCTTCTCCGAGGCGGTCTCCTTCGATCGCGACGAGGAGAAGACCGGTGGCGCCGGAAAAATGCAGCCTTGCCGTCTCCCTTGCCTGCGAGGAGGTCGAGAAGTGGATATAGCCGTCGCGCAAATCGATTTCCGCGCCTTCGAACACGCCTTTTTGCCGGGCTTCCTGCCAGAGCATTTCCGGCACGATCTTGTACACTATATTCGTCATATCAGGCTCTCGGAGCGGGAGTAGACTGGTGGGGCTTGTCGGCAGCGGTTTGCCGCAAAGACCGGCGCTTGTCCACCGGGGTCAAGAGGATCACGACATGAAAAGACCGGCATTCACGACAAAAGCGCTTCTCATGGGAGCCCTCCTTCTGCCGGGCACCGGCCTTGCCCAGGAGGCGCCGGAAACACGTTTCCGGCTGGAGAAAACGGAAAACGGCGGCTTCGTGCGACTCGACACCGAAACCGGCGCGATGACGCTCTGCCGCGACGAAGGCGGAAACCTCACCTGCCGCATGGCGGCGGACGAGCGGGCAGCCTATGAGCGGGAGCTGGAGCTTCTCGAAAAACGGGTGGCGGCGCTGGAGCAGAAGGGCGCCAATCCGCCGGCCAGCCGGGTGCCCGGCGAAGAAGAGATCGAGCAGACGCTCTCCATCATGGAACGGTTCATGCGGCGCTTCATGGCGATCGTCCAGGACTTCACCAGCGAGCGGAATGCTCAAGAACCGCAGCCGAACCGGACCTGATTTCCCGCTCTTGTCTCGGCGGGCGGAGAGGGTTACAAATTCTTTATGCGGCTAACCGCAAGGAATTAGCACGACTATGCTCTTGGGAGGGGGCGTGGGAATGCAGACACTCACTATCATCATCGCAGACGACCATCCTCTTTTTCGCGGCGCGCTGAGCCAGGCGGTGCAGGGCATTGCCGAGCGTCAGGTCATCATCGAGGCGGGAGACTTCGAGGCGGCGCGGCAGGCGGCAGCGGAAAACCCGGACGCCGACCTGATGCTGCTCGATCTCGCAATGCCCGGCGTCAGCGGCTTTTCCGGCCTGATGTCGCTCCGGGCGGAGTTTTCCAGCCTGCCGATCGTGATCGTTTCGGCAAGCGACGACGGCAGCACGATCCGCCGGGCGCTGGAGCTCGGCGCTTCGGGCTTCATTTCCAAATCCTCGGGCCTCGACGATATCCGCGCCGGCATCCAGGCGGTGCTGGAGGGCGATATCTGGGCGCCGAAATGCGATCTCTCCGTTTCCGAGGAAGATGCGGGGCTCACCGAAATCATCGACCGGCTGAAGACGCTGACGCCTCAGCAGAGCCGCGTGCTCACCATGTTGGGCGAAGGGCTGCTCAACAAGCAGATCGCCTATGAGCTCGGGGTATCGGAAGCCACGATCAAGGCCCATGTCTCGGCGATCCTTCTGAAGCTCAATGTCGACAGCCGCACGCAGGCCGTCATCAAGCTCGGCAAGATCAACATGGCGCTGGTGGCCTAAAACCGATCGACTTTCAGAGTCCGAAGTGGAGAGGATTTTATTCCTCTCCCGTCTTTACGCGCAATTCCGGTTTGGATAATATCCAAGGTAAATAAAGGATGACCGAGGCATCCCCGCACCAGGCTGCGGGTACATGACCGACGGACAAGTCCCGTCCGCGGTTTTCGGCCGTGAACAGGCGCGCGGGAAGGTCCCCGCACCGGAGCGCGATGATGATGCTGAAACATGAGGATATCTGGAAGACGATCGACCTGCTTGCCGAACGTCATCAGCTCACTCCCTCGGGCTTGGCGCGGCGTGCCGGTCTCGACCCGACCTCGTTCAACAAATCGAAGCGGTTCGGCACGGATGGCCGGCTGCGCTGGCCATCGACCGAGTCCATCTCGAAGGTGCTGGACGCCACCGGCACCACCATGGAGCAGTTCACCGGCTATCTCACTTCCGCATCGGGACGTTCGCGAATTCCGGAAGGCGCCTTCCCGCCGCAGAGGAGCGCGATCCCCCTGCTTGGCTTCGCCCAGGCGGGAGCCGGCGGTTTTTTCGACGATGGCGGCTTTCCCGCCGGACAGGGCTGGGACGTGGTTGAATTTCCCGCGGCTCCCTCCCACAAGACCGGCGTCTACGCGCTGGAGGTACAGGGGGATTCGATGATGCCGCTCTACCGGGACGGCGATGTGCTCATCATCGATCCGGGCGCGCAGGTGCGGCGCGGCGACCGCGTGGTCGTCAAGACGCGCGAGGGCGAGGTTATGGCGAAAATCCTCATGCGGCAGAGCGCGCGCGCGATCGAACTCACATCGCTCAATTCCGAGCATCCAAACCGCAGCTTCGACATGACCGAGGTGGAGTGGGTGGCCCGGATCATATGGGCGAGCCAGTGACGTGAGTAGCGAGTAGTGGGTAGTGAGTAGTGAGTAGTGAGTAGTGAGTAGTGAGTAGGATTAATTTCCTGCTCCGGCTCGGTTAATAAAGTCCGTAAGGGAAATAGCGCAGGTAAATCTCCTGCAATCGGCCATTGCGCGACAGGGTTGCAAGGGCATGATCGAAGGCCAGCGCGAGATCGGGCTCGTTGCCGCGCAGCATGACCGTAAGCCCTTCGCCTAGGAACTTCTCCGACATATAGGGCCCATCGAACAGGGCACAGCAGTTTTCGGAAGCCTCGCCGACCACCCAGAAGGGCAATCTCAAGCCATCGGAAAAGACCGCATCGACCCGGCCTGCCTTCAGGGCGGCAAGCATGGCCTCGTTGGTCTCGAAGGGTGTCGCGACCAGCTTCGGGAAGAAGGCTTTCAGCATCAGTTCATGGGCGGTATCCTTCACGACCCCCACAGGCCGGCCCGCAAGAGCGGCGGCAGTCTCACCCTCGATCCGGGCCGAACGATTGCGGGCAAAGCGCGCCGGAACCGTGATGTAGGGCCGGGAAAAGGCGAAGCGGCTGCGCCGTTCCGGGGTGATCGCGATGCCCGCCATCACCGCTTCGCCGCCCCCTTCCTCCAGCGTCTTTTCCAGCTCCTCGAAGGGCAGAGCCTGGATCTGGCACTTGGCTTCGATCTTCAGTTCCGCGCAGATTTCGCGGGCGAGATCCACGTGAAAGCCGGAAAGCCGGCCATTCTGATCGGCAAAATTGAAGGGCGGGAAATCGACGGTGGTCAGGATCCGCACCCGCATGACGGTCGAGAGGTCCGGGCGGGCCAATCGCTCACGCGCGTCGAACAGGACGGGCAGATTGCCGGCTACCTGGCCGAGTGCGGCAACGGGCAAAATCGCCAGCGCCGAAAGGCACAGTAAAAACTTCAATAACCCCCGTGTTCCCAGGGGTGAAACCATAACGTGCATCTCTATGATCCGAAACGGGACAGGCGGCCTCTATGGCCAGGGGTTTATCAGAGTCATGCGTATAGGGGAATATTCTCAGGCATTTCGGCCGTCGCGCCGCCACGAGTTCAGCATCCCCACGCACAAAAAGAACATCGCGACAGCGCCCGCCGCCGATGAGGGCGCAGTGCTTGCGGCGCTCGGCTTTTCGAAACCACTGATCGCGACGCTGCGCGAAAGAGCGCGGCGCAATGGAACGACACTTGAGACCGAGCTGCTGAGCGACGGCCAGGTGAGCGAGGAGGCTTATTACGGCGCGGTCGCGCGGCTGCTTCGCCTTCCCTTCCTGCCGGAACTGGACCCCGAATGCGTCCGCGACATGCCCTGGCAGGATTCGCAATTGCGCGAGCCCCGGCAAATCCGGCTCGAGCACGCGTCCCGCTCGCCGGAGATCGCGATCGTTCCCGAAGCCGCGAAGCTCGCCACTCTTGCCGGCATGCTGGACGCCATGCCCGACCTGCGGTCGGGCATGGTGGTGACGGGACGGCGGGCGGTAAGGCAGGCGGTTTGGGCAGCCGGCGCGAAGCGCCGCGTGCGCGCCGTGGTTTCAGGCCTTTTTGATGATTCTCCCGGCCTCTCGGCACGGATCGTGATCTCCGGCCGGCAGGGTTTCTGGTGCGGCGTGGTGCTCTTCACCCTGCTTGCGGCGCTCGCCATCATCCCCTCCCCGACCCTGCTCGCGCTGCATGTGACCGCCACCTTTCTCTATTTCGCTCTGCTCCTGCTTCGGCTCGGCACTTTCCTTTTACATTTCCGCCTGAAGGCGCCGAAGGAGGAGCCTGCCCCAGACGGCCCGGTGCCCGTTTACACCGTGATGGTGGCGCTCTATCGCGAGGCGGCGGTCGCCGAACAACTGGCCGGAGTTCTCAAGCGGCTCGATTGGCCGGCATCCAAGCTCGATATCAAGCTGGTCTGCGAGGCTGACGACCGGGAAACGATCGAGGCCCTGAAGGCGCAGGCGCTCGGCCCGCAATTCGAGATCGTCGAGGTGCCGGATTTCGGCCCCCGCACCAAGCCCAAGGCGCTTTCCTATGCGCTGAGCGGCGCCCGCGGCGAATTCCTGGCGATCTACGACGCGGAGGACCGGCCGCATCCCAAGCAATTGCGGGAGGCCTATGCCCGCTTCCGCAATTCTCCCGATGAGGTCGCCTGCCTGCAATCACCGCTCATCATCAGCAATATCGAGCAATCGCCGATCTCCGCCCTGTTCGCGATGGAATATGCCTCGCATTTCCGCGCGACATTGCCCGTTCTTGCGAATTTCCGCTTGCCGCTTCCCCTCGGCGGCACATCCAACCATTTCCGGACCCGTATCCTCAAGGCGGCGGGCGGCTGGGACCCGTTCAACGTCACGGAAGACGCCGATCTCGGCATGCGGCTCTACCGTCTTGGATACCGGACCGAGACGCTGAAGCGGCAGACACTCGAAGACGCGCCGACAGGCTGGCGCGTCTGGACCGGTCAGAGGACCCGCTGGTACAAGGGCTGGCTGCAGACCTGGCTGGTGATGATGCGCGATCCGCGCCGATCGGCGCGCGAAATGGGCCTTGCAGCCTTCATGACCTTCCACATGCTCATCGGCGGAATGCTGCTTTCCGCGCTGATCCATCCCTCGATCGTGCTGCTCGTGACGAGCGGGATCATACATATCTTCCAGGCGGAGGAAGAGCTGTCCCCTCTCCGGCTCACGCTTCTTGCCATGGACTTCATGAACATCGTGGGCAGCTATCTTGTCTTCCTGGGGCTCGGCTACTTCCCCATGATCCCGCATGAAAGACAGCTTATCGGGCGGCGCTGGCTCGTCATGCCGCTTTACTGGCTGATGGTATCCTATGCGGCATGGCGCGCCGTGGCGGAGCTGCGCTCCAAGCCCTTCTTCTGGAACAAGACGCCGCATGCGCCGACCGCTCCCGCGAGAAGCGGTTAGACGCGGAACATTTTCATACCTCCGAGGTCAGGTAAGGCGGGTCAACCACGGAGGAGAAGATGCATATCTATCATCGCTACAGGCAAGGCCTGCCCGAGCCCGGCTCGCTCATCATCAAGCTCTATCATTCCGGCGAGGAAATCCGCGGCTTCATCCGCAAGGTCGCCGATCCCGCCGAGGACGATACGATCTTTCCGGGCGAGGAGATGGCCCCCGAGACCGCGCTGCGCATGGCGGAAAACAAGAACCGCGGAGCGGACAGGCACCCGATCTTCATCGAGCTGTCGGAAGGCGTGGAGTGGAACCCCGCCTGGGGAATGCTCGCGTGAAAGAGTGGCGGACGGTCAAAACTTCCCCGCAAGCCAGGATTTGCGCCGCGCTGGAAGCTGGCTGAAATGTATGGAAATGGAGCGGGTGAAGGGAATCGAACCCTCGTCGTAAGCTTGGGAAGCTTCTGCTCTACCATTGAGCTACACCCGCCTCTCAAGCGCCAGACTTCCAACAGTTGGCGCGCTCTGTCAAGGGTCAGGGAGCAGGCCAAGGGACAGACCAGGGATCAGGCGCGGAAATGCTTCGAGAGCTTCAGGCCCTGCGCCTGGTAGTTGGAACCGAGGCCGGCGCCGTAAAGCCCTTCGGGCTTTTCCAGCATGTGCTCGTAGACGAGACGCCCGACGATCTGGCCGTCTTCCAGGATGAACGGCACTTCATGGCTGCGGACTTCCAGCACGGCGCGGCTGCCGCGGCCGCCGGCGGCCTCATGGCCGAAACCGGGGTCGAAGAAGCCGGCATAATGCACGCGGAATTCGCCCACCAGCGGGTCGAAGGGGGTCATCTCGGCCGCGTAGAGCGGCGGGACGTGCACGGCTTCCCGCGAGACGAGAATGTAGAACTCGTCCGGATCGAGGATCAGCTCGTTGCGGCCGCGGCTATAAAGCGGCTCCCAGAAATCGAAGATATCGTGCTCGCCCTTCTTGTCGACATCGACGACGGCCGTGTGGTGCTTGCCGCGATAGCCGATCAACCCTTCCCTATCACCGGTGAGATCGATCGACAGCGCGATCCCCCCGCCGCTGACGTTCGGCTGCTTGGCGGCGACCAGCGTCTCTTCCCGATGAAGCTTGAGAAGCTCCGGTTCGCCGAGAAGCGCATTGCCGACGCGAAAGCGGATCTGCGACAGACGCGAGCCGCGGCGCACGACGATCGGGAAAGTGCGCGGGCTGATCTCGAGATAGAGCGGGCCGGAATAGCCGGCGGGGATCTTGTCGAATTCCTGCGCGTAATCGGTGATGACGCGGGTGAAGATATCGAGGCGGCCGGTGGAGCTCTTCGGGTTTGCGGAAGCGGACATATCCTGCGGCAGGTCGAGCCGCTCCATCAGCGGCACGATGTAGACGCAGCCCGTCTCCAGCACCGCGCCCTCGGAAAGATCGACCACATGCAGCTTCAGCCGGTCGAGCTTGTCGGCCACCAGATGGTCCGGGCCGGGCATGAAGCTCGCACGCACGCGGAAGGCCTTTGCGCCCAAGCGCAGGTCGAGGCTCGCGGGCTGGATCTGGTCGCGATCCAGTTCCTTCTCCGACGTGAGGCGTCCCGTTTCGAACAGCGCCGCGATCGCGCGGTCAGCCAGAATTCCCGTGGTTCTCGTCATGCCTTCTTTCCTATGCTGCCGGACAAAACCAAATAGATGCCATTGACGCAAGCCAAGAGCAGGCGTATGGCAGCTTTATCCCGTGGTGATTTGGCCGGTCGGCTTGCAGCCACGTAAAACAAGTGGCTAAAGAGACCGGGTTGATGGAAACCGGTCTGCTTTCGCGGCCGGTTTTTTTGTTGTTTGAAGGTGGGAAAAAGCATGAGCAAGCCGTCCAATTCCTGGCGCCCCGCAACTCAACTCGTTCACGGTGGCACGCTGCGCTCGCAATATGGCGAGATGTCGGAAGCGATCTACCTTACGCAGGGCTTCGTCTACGAGAACTCCGAAGCGGCGGAAGCCCGCTTCAAGGGAGAGACCGACGGCTTCATCTACGCCCGCTACGGCAGCCCTACCAACGACATGTTCGAGAAGCGCATGTGCATGCTGGAAGGCGCGGAAGATGCCCGCGCCACCGCCTCCGGCATGGCCGCCGTCTCGGCCGCCATCCTCTGCCAGCTCAAGGCGGGCGACCACATCGTGGCGGCGCGGGCGCTGTTCGGTTCCTGCCGCTGGGTGGTCGAGACGCTCGCCCCCAAATACGGCATCGAATGCACGCTGGTCGATGGCCGCGATCTCGGGAACTGGGAAAGGGCGATCCAGAAGAACACCAAGGTCTTCTTCCTCGAGAGCCCGACCAACCCCACCCTGGAAGTGATCGATATCGCGGGTGTCGCCAAGCTCGCCAATCAGATCGGCGCCAAGGTGGTGGTGGACAACGTCTTCGCGACCCCTCTCTTCCAGCGGCCGCTGGAGCTCGGCGCCCATGTGGTCGTCTATTCGGCGACGAAGCATATCGACGGCCAGGGCCGCTGCCTCGGCGGCGTCGTGCTTTCCGACAAGGCCTGGATCGACGAGCACCTGCACGATTATTTCCGCCATACCGGGCCGGCCATGTCGCCGTTCAATGCCTGGACGCTTCTGAAAGGCGTCGAGACGCTGCCGCTTCGGGTCAAGCAGCAGACGGAGAACGCCGCGAAGATCGCCGATTTCCTGGCCGAGCAGAAGCAGGTGGCGCAAGTCACCTATCCGGGCCGCAAGGACCATCCGCAGGCAGATATCATCGCCAGGCAGATGACGGGCGGTTCCACGCTCATCTGCTTCGAGCTCAAGGGCGGCAAGGAGGCGGCCTTCGCGCTCCAGAACGCGCTGAAGGTGGCGACGATCTCCAACAATCTCGGCGATACGCGCAGCCTGATCACCCATCCGGCCACCACGACGCACAAGAACCTCAGCGACGAGGCCCGCGCCGAACTCGGCATCTCGGCGGGCACGGTGCGCCTTTCGGCGGGCATTGAGGACACGCAGGACCTGATCGAGGATTTCGCCCAGGCGCTTGCCAAAATCCCGGCCTGACCGGGGCAATGATATCGGGAGAGTAAGCGCATCACCCCGCGTTAACTCTCCCGGTTATCAACAACGACAGAACGGCGGCGCGCCACCCGCGAGTTTTATTGACGTTCCATCGCTCTTGCGGGATACCAGAAGCACGAGCATTCGAGGTTTCGCATGTATCGCGCCCGGACAAGAGACATCGAAGTGGCGGTCGAGCCTTACTATCTGGAGGAGCAATCCAATCCGGAGGAAAGCCGCTATGTCTGGGGTTACCATATCGTCATCGAGAACCACTCGGCCGTCGCCGTGCGGCTGACGCATCGCTACTGGCATATCACCGACCAGAACGGCCAGGTGGACGAGGTGGACGGGCCGGGCGTGGTGGGCGAGCAGCCGAGGCTGAAGCCCGGCGATTCCTATGAATACTCCTCCGGCTGCCCGCTCGACACACCCTCCGGCATGATGTTCGGCCACTATCAGATGGTGACGGACAGCGGAGAGACCTTCGACGTCGAAATTCCCGCCTTCTCGCTCGACAGCCCCGGCCTGCTGCGGGTCCTGAACTGAACACCGTCGATAACCGTCTCCTTATGGACGGCTTCCATATTATTATTTGTCGCCGCATGAACTCACCGGCATCCTGAAGATCTCACGCACGGTCTTTGGGAGGAGCCCCGATGAGACGATCCCTTCTGCTGGCATCCTGCACTCTTCTCGCACTCTCCGCCGCCACGCCTTCATTGGCGCAGAACCGAAGCAGCTTCATCGACCAGAAGGACCGAGGGGAGTTTTCCGCTGCCTCGGTCGAGCCGCGCATCGCCTGTGCGATGCTCAACAATGCCACATTCCCCGATATTTCTGCGATCAAGGCTGCGCATGTGGAAGAGACGCCGGATGTTCCCGGCCATTGCCAGGTGACGGGTTATATCCGCCCGCAGGTCCGCTTCGAGGTAACCCTGCCAGACCACTGGAACCGCAGGCTCTACATGTTCGGCAATGGCGGCTATGCGGGCGAGGATCTTGCAGCGCCCCCGCGCATCGCCACCCGCAACGCCGCCCTTTCCCGCGGCTTCCTCACGGTGCAGCAGAATACCGGGCACGATGCCGCAACTTACAGGCTCGGCGAGTTCGCCGGGGACATGAGCCTGCTGATCGACTACGCCTCCCGCGCGGTGCACGTCACCGCCCAGACGGCAAAGGCGATGGCCGCGCGCTACTACGACCGCAATCCGGCCTTTTCCTACTGGGACGGCTGCTCGACCGGCGGCCGGCAAGGGCTGATGGCCGCGCAGCGCTATCCGGGCGATTTCGACGGGATTCTCGCCGGCGCGCCGGTGCTCGATTTCACCAATACCCAGGTCTGGGGCGTATGGAATGCCCGCGTGCTGGAGAAGGCGCCTATCAGCAAGGCGCAGCTTCCGGCACTCGCCAAGGCCGTGATGGACAAATGCGACGCCATAGACGGGGTGACGGACGGGCTGATCGCCGACCCGCGCCAGTGCGATTTCGACCCTCAACGAGATCTCAAGATCTGCGAGGCCGGCGGCAACGATTGCTTCACCCCGGCGCAGGCAGGGACGATCAAGACGCTTGCCGAAGGCGTGAAGATAAACGGCGAGACGGTTTTTCCCGGCATCCCATGGGGCACGGAGGGATTGGACGGAACCGGCGCAAGCGGCTGGGATCTGTGGATCGTTTCCGAGGACGGCCCGAGCCGTCAGCTCGCCTATGGCGAGACCTTTCTCAAGAACATGGCGCTGCTGCCGGCTTCCGGAAAGGACATAGACTGGAAGACCTTCGATTTCGACAAGGAATATTCGAAGATCGGGATGATCCGCGACATCCTGAATGCGACCGATCCAGACCTCAGCGAATTCCAGAAGCGCGGCGGAAAAATGATCAGCTATTTCGGCTGGGCCGATCCGGCGCTGAACCCGATGATGGGCGTCAACTACTACGAGGCGGTGCGCAAGGAGATGGGCGAGGAGAAGGCGGCCGAATTCTACCGGCTCTTCATGGTGCCCGGCATGTTCCATTGCCGCGAGGGCTACGGCACCGACAGGTTCGACGCCTTCACGCCGCTGATGGACTGGGTGGAGAACGGCAAGGCGCCGGAAATGATAAAGGCGAGCCAGATGAAGGACGGCAGCTCGATCCGCACCCGGCCGCTATGCCCCTATCCGCAGGTGGCGAAATACTCCGGCACCGGAGATGTGAACGACGGAGCGAATTTCGAGTGCAGGATACCGTGACAGTTCTCTTCTCCGACCGGAATACAGAAGAACGCCCCTCATCCGGCTGCCGCCACCTTCTCCCCGTTTTGACGGGGAGAAGGGATATGCCGCACCATCTTCGTGTCCTCAAGGGGTCGTGGGGCAAGTCCCCTCTCCCC
>NZ_JBHFJG010000021.1:0-17594 GCF_057559155.1 Rhizobium moroccans
GGGGAGAAGGAAGTATGCCGGATGAGGGGCAATTTTGCCGATAGCCGAAAACTAAAGAGCGCCGATCGATTTCAGCTTCTTCAGGACCTGCTCGTTCGGCTCGCCGGTCTCGGGAAGGCGGTAGTGCTTCTCGAAACGGCGGATCGCCGCCTTGGTCTGGTCGCCCGCCACGCCGTCGACGGTGACATCGGCATAGGCGATGTTGGAAAGCCCGCGCTGGATCTGCAGCACGAGATCGGACGGCGGGAGTATCGTCGGCCTCGACGCCGATACCTGTCTCGCAGGCCCGCCGACATTGGCGGGCGGGCGCGCGGACGGGCTCTTTTCCGCAGAGCGGATGGCGGCTGCGACCGGATCCTCCCCCGCATGGATGTTTTCCGCCGGGCGGGCGGCGGGGACGACGGCCACCAGCGCGCGCGGAGCTTCCGCCGGCTGCTGGGCGGGCTCAGCCGGGCGGGACGCCACCTGGGTTCCGGCCTTCAGCGCGGCGAGCAGTTCGGCACTGGCGCCGCCGGTGCGTTCCAGGCCCGCGGCCTCCTGGAAGGAGAGGATCGCGGCCGCGGTGCGCGGGCCCATCAGCCCGTCGTCGGCACCCTCATAGAGGCCTCGGCGGGAAAGCTCGCGCTGGACTTCAGCGACCAGGGCCCGGTCGGCCGCCGTCTGTTGCGGCGGGTGGGGTGCCTGCGGCGCCTGAGGCTCGGCTGCGGGAACCGGTGCCGGAACCGGAGCCACGGCCGGCGTCGTCCCCGCGCTTTCGGCGGGCGCCGCTTCCTCCACCCGCTCTATGCGGAATGTCGTGACCTCTTCGGGGGCTGCCCGCCGTAGCGGCCGGTAGCCGGCGATGGCATTCGGATCTTCCAGATCGCGGGTTGCGAGGAAGGGAGACGGGTGGCCGCCCGGCTGATACCAGAGGGCGTTGGCTGCGACGAAGCTGAACACGACGATGAAGGCGGAGGCCCCGGCCACGATGCGCGGATGGCGCGCGGCCGCGGCCCCGAGCGAACCGGCCACCGCCGCAACACCAGCCCCGGCCCCACCGGCCACCGCCGTGGCCAGGCGCAAGGGAAGACCCGGCCCCTTGGCCGACTTCCTCCTCTCAGGCGATTTTCGCTTTCGCGCGGTCATGGTCAAAATCCCGTTCGTCCGTCATGGGCGCTCCCCCGCCGACCTTGGGTTCCCCGGGGAGGCCCTTGGAGAGGCCCCTGGGGAGACGAGGGGGAAATTCGATCGTCTGCTCCTCCGCCGCACCATCGCGGCGTGCCGCGCCGGAGCCATCCGCCGGCAGCAGGACCGTCACCACGGTCCCCTCGCCGGGGCGGCTTCTGATCTCGAAGCGGCCGCCATGCAGCGCCACGAGACCCTTGACCAGCGACAGGCCGAGGCCGGTCCCTTCGTAACGGCGGGCGAAATCATTATCAACCTGCATGAAGGGCTCGCCGATCAGTTCCAGCTTTTCTGCCGCAATCCCGATGCCGGTATCGCTGACGGAGAGGACGAGATCGCCGCCGTCGAGCGCCGCATCGATGGAGACGACGCCGCGATCGGTGAACTTGATGGCATTGCCGGCGAGATTGATGAGGATCTGCTGCACGGCGCGGCGGTCCGCCACCACCTCGCCCAGCCCCTTCTGCACGCGGCAGGTAAGCGTGATTTCCTTCTCGCGAGCGGAAAGATCGAGCATGGCGCGGCAGGCCTCCATCGCATCGGCGATGCGGAAGGGCTCGGTCAGGAGCTCGTAGCGCCCAGCCTCGATCCTGCTCATGTCGAGCATGGTGTTCACCACGGAGAGCAGATGCGCGCCCGACTGGCGGATGAGGCCCACATATTCCCGCTGGCGCTCGGTTTCGAGCTTGCCGAAATATTCGCCCGCCAGCACATCCGAAAAGCCGAGAATGGCATTGAGGGGCGTGCGCAGCTCATGGCTGACGGCGGCCAGGAAGCGCGATTTCGCCTCATGCGCGGACTGGGCCTCGGCCGTGCTCCGGACGGCTTCGGCGCGCAGCGCCGCCTCCTCGGACGTATCGCGAAGCTGGGCGAAGACCTGGAAAAGCCGTCCCTCGCCATCGCGAAGGGCGGTCATATCCATCCGGGCATAGAGGAACTGCCGGCCGCCGGAAGCGCAAAAGGGACGCTCGACCCGGACTTCGACGAGCGCGCTCTCGCTTCCCTGGCGCAGAGCGTCGAATGCCTGCATGAGGGTGATGCGGTCGGAGACATGAACCAGCTCGGCAAAGACGGCGCCGGTCGGCGCGCGCAGGTTTGCAGGCAGGCCGAGGCGATCGCGGCCGCCGGCCTTCACCACAACGCCCTGCGGATCGAGGATCAGCGCAAGGCCGGGGCATGCGGCGAAAACGGCGTCATCCGGCTCCAGGCCGGAAAAGGGCACTACAGCGGAACGCCGGAAGGCGAAGGCAGCGGCGGCGGCCACGAGGAAGAGCGAGAGAACGACGGCAGCGCCCACCGGCAGCGCCAGCGAGGGGCTCGCCACGAAACTTAAGGCAAGAGGCACGCAGACGAGCGCGGCAAGGCAGGAGAAGGCGAGCCGGCGCAGGAAGGCGATCTCGCCTGCGGGCGCCCGATCACCTTCGCCGATACGCTCCAGCCATCGGAGCGCGGCATGGTCGACCAGTTCGACCGCCCAGCCGGCAATGTTACTCAATACGCGCACGCCAAATCCTGAAAACAACAGACTCATTCGTTGAAGGGACAATAGGTCCATGCGGCTTAAAGAAAGGATAAAACAACCCCTTTTGAAGGTTCCAGGCACCCCGAAATCCCGCTTTGACACACAATCCGGGGCACTTCTGCGATCATGGTTAACGCGGCGTAAGCAACGGATTCGACTGCGTTTTCCGCCTCACGTTAACCTTTATGGCGAGGGCCGCCTCCGCAAAGGCCATGGCTTCGGGGCCCTGCCGCATTTATGCTTAACGGCAATCGCTAAACTTGTACTCGAATTCGGCTCAAACCTGTCTCAAACGGGGGCAGGTAAAAATTCCGGAGAAATTTATTTAAAAATCGAGCGATCATATAAAAACGCTGTTCGCTTCCCGGCTGTAAGGTCTCGGCCAGGACCGGAAGCAAGCCGGCGGCCGCCGCGGCGGTCGGACGGATTTAGAGGGTGACGGGACAATGTGGTTTCTGATCAAGGGAAGTTTCTGGTTCGCGGCGGTGCTCGTCGTGCTCTCCTATTTCAGCTCCCGCCCCGCCCAGGAGACGGAAGCCGTTTCCGCGCTGCAGGTCACCGATACGTTCCGGGTCGCCACCGAGGCCTATCAGTACATGAGCGCGCTCTGCTCGGAAAAGCCGGATGTTTGCGAGAAGGGCGCCGAGACCCTGACGCTGCTCGGCCACCGGGCCCGGGAAGGCGCGCGCGTCGCGTTCGAGCTTCTGGACAAGCAATTTGCGGAAGACGGCAAGCCGGCCGAAAACGGGCCGATCGCCGAGCTTGCCGATCCCGATCCCGCGCCCTTCCCCGGCAAGGCCGCCGCTCCGCGCCATGAGGGCGGCGCCGACACCATCATGACCGGAGCCATTCCGCTGCCGCAGCCGAAGCCGCTTCACTGAGTCTCTTTACGCAATTCCGAAAGCTTGCGCCGCGCTCCTTTGGGGTTCACGGCGCCTGTCTGCCTGCCCTGTATCTCGGCATCCTGCCGGCGCCGCGAGGAATGAAATCCTCGCGGCGATTTTTTTGCTGTTTTCCCCGAGGCGGTTCCTCCCTATATGAGGACTGAACGCTGCGCAGTCTCTGCGCGACATGCTTTAGCAGGAGCCGCCATGGCGAGCCTCGACCAGATCATCGACGATTTCGCTTTCCTCGACGAATGGGAAGACCGCTACCGCTATGTCATCGAGCTCGGCAAGCAACTGCCGGAGCTTGCCGATGACAAGCGGACGCTCGAGAACAAGGTGCAGGGCTGCGCGAGCCAGGTCTGGCTCGTCAGCCATTCGGACGGCGCGGCCGACCCTGTGCTGACCTTCGAGGGCGATTCCGACGCGCATATCGTGCGCGGGCTGGTGGCGATCGTGCTCGCCGTCTATTCCGGCAAGCGCGCCTCCGAGATCGCCACGACCGACGCAATCGAGATCTTCGACCGCATCGGGCTGGTGGAACACCTCTCCTCGCAGCGCGCCAACGGACTGCGCTCCATGGTGCGGCGGATCAGGCAGGAAGCGACAGCGAAGGTCGCGGCGTAAAATAGCCCCTCCCGGCCTGCTGGCCACCCTCCCCACAAGGGGGAGGGAGATATGCCGCGCCCTCATCGCTTTTTCTCATGACCGGAGACAAAGTAGCCTGGCAGGATGCGATGGAGCGGGGACATTGCCGCTTGTCCCCTCCCCCTTGTGGGGAGGGAGGCCGGCAGGCCGGGAGGGGTAGCAAATCACAACACCGGCCGATAATCCTCCACGCCCCAATGGTGCCTGCGGCGCCGGCGTTCCGGCGCGGGCGGAGCATAGTGGCGGGCAAGCGCCAGAAGTGCGGCGCGCAGCATCAGCTTTGCCGAACGCACCGGCCATTGCCGCTCCCGCTCCACCAGTTCCAGCCCCTTCGAGAAACAGCAGACATCGACCGCCACTCCGGCAAGCTCGGGCCCCATCGCCTCCACGGCGCGGGCGAAGCGGTCACGCGCCGCCATTGCGCTTTCGGCGATCTCGGCCTGACCGCCCGCCTGCCCCTTGCCGCGGCTTGCAAGTCTCGGCTCCCACGAAGCCGTTACGCGCGGCTGCAACTGCGCCCTGGTAAAATCGGCAAGCAGCCGCTCGCCGGCCGCGATCGCCTCTTCCGGCAGGAAGGAGGCACCGTTGCGATCCCTTATCCTGGCGAGCGCCGAAAGCGGCGATTCCGAAAGATTGCGGCGCACCGGCTGGCGGGCTCCCTCCACCTCGACGCTTTCCACCGCGATCTCGCGATGCTGGCCGCCGAACCTCTCGTCGTCATCCCCCTCGACCAGAGCGCGGCGCAGAAAGGCCGAGGCTTCGGGATTTGCCGAGGCCCTACCCTCCACGATCCGCAGGAGCCCCCTCGCCTCTGCCGCACGAATGGTGGCGCGGGAATAGGCGCGCCCCTCCTCCCCGAGCATCAGCATTTCTCCGTTGGGCGAGGGTTTGACGGTGCATTCGCCGCGGGAAAGCTGGCGGATGAGGCACAGCATTTCCTTCCTGGCGGCGCGCGCCAGCTTCGCTTCGCTTCCGGTTACCTCAATCATGAGCCGACATCTCCGAAAGCCCGAAGACGGCCGCGACGATGCGCTCCACGGCGGAGACGAAATCATCGAAGGCGGGATCGTCGCGGCGGTCCTCGACCACATGGCAGGCATGGCCGACCGTGGTGCGATCGCGGCCGAAGGCATCGCCGATATCGCTGAGCGACATCCTGAGCGAGACATGGCAGACATACATGGCGATCTGCCGCACATGGCAGGACGGGCGGCGGCGGTCCCGCGGCGGCATTACGCGATCGCCGAGCAGCACGACCATCTCGCTCACGAGCTGCCGAACAATGCGGCAGGTATTCCTCGAGGGCAGGCTGAGGGTCATGAGTATCGGCAGGCGCCCCGCGCCCGCCCGGAATAGAGCGGGATGCGTCGGCTGGGAGGCGTTCGGAAGCTTCTCAAAAGGCATGACAACTCCTCAATGAATAGGAATTAATTCATACACCTTAGAGCAAGAGCGGGGATGCAGGAAGCGACGGGTCGGTTGTGCCTCACTGAAATTCCTCAGGTTTTTCAATGAAGAGGAAATCGGAGATGGGAATTTTTTCCTCTCATCGTCCCCGCAACGTGGCACAATCCTACAATGCGAAGGCGCATGCTTTGCGGGGAGGTTCGCGCCGAGCGCGGCAAGGGAGAAGCATGGAGGCAGCGCGAGCTGCGGAAAAGCCGATGACGGAGATCGGCAACATCGCGCCGGCTTTCCGCCGGAGCGCCCTCACCACCTTCAATCAAGGAAGAGGGAGCATGCAGCGCGGCCACGCATCGTGCGTAGGGCGCTGCAGTCTTTCACAAAGAGTTGCCCATAGGGGGGTGCCCGTGGGAGCCGAGCCGAGGGGCTGCCGCCCCTCCAAAATCACGCCCGCTTGCGGCGCTGGCCGAGGCCCATTTCCTTGGCGAGACGCGAGCGCGCCTCGGCATAGGCAGGCGCGACCATCGGGTAATCCGCCGGCAGACCCCACTTTTCCCGGTATTCTTCCGGGGTCATGTTGTAATGGGTCATCAGGTGCCGCTTCAGCGACTTGAACTTCTGCCCATCCTCCAGGCAGATCAGGTAATCGTCCTCGATGGACTTCTTGATCGGGACCGGAGGCTTCGGCTTTTCGACCGTCGTTGCGGCGGGAGCCGGAGAAGAGGTGTTGGTGAGGGCCGAGTGGACATCCGAAATGAGGTTCGGAAGGTCGCCCACGGGGACGACATGGTTGCTCACATAGGCAGCGACGATGTCGGCGGTCAGTTCCACCAGCAGGTCCTGGCCCTTGCCCAGTGCGATCTCTGTCATTTCATGTCTCCTGTTCAAACTGTGACGACGAGGCCCGCGACCTCCGCGGCACCCGTCCGAGTGGAGCATTTCGTGGACAGGACACCACCTAGCCGCATCGTCGCGAAGACATGAAACCTACCCCTAGATTTCACACGGCAAGGAGGCGTTCATGGCCTCGGACATGCCTCGAAGCAGGTTTTCCTTCAAACCCCGAGTGTTTCCGCCAGCTTTTCCAGAAGGATCGGCTAGACACGTTCGGCATTCTCGGAAAGAGACCTCTTCCAGGCAACATCAGCGCTCAACTACTTTGGAATTAGACCTCTTGCGAAAGTCCTTCAAGTGCGAAATCTGGTAATAGGGGGCATTTTTCAGCTCTACACCAAAAGAACAGTGCAATTACTCCGATAGATTCGGAAAATATTGCCTGCTGAAAAAACCAATAAATCTACCACTGAGGGTTATATTCGCTTCTCATAATCGCTCATTTCATCGCAAACGGAGCGCGGCGACAGCGAATAGCCGACCTGATGCGCCGCTTTGGCAAGCAAGTGGGCCGAAACCGGGGCGGTCAGAATGAAGAAGAAAAAACCGGCAAGCGCGCGGGCAAGAGTGGCCAAATCGCCGGAATGCACGCCGACGGCGAGCAGCATCAGCCCCGAGCCGACCGTGCCGGCCTTGGAGGCCGCGTGCATGCGGGTATAGATGTCCGGCAGCCGGTTGAGGCCGATCGCCGCGATCAGCGCGAAGGCGGAGCCGGAAAGGATCAGCGCGGCGGTCGCCAGCGCAAAGAGCATGTCCATCAGGCCTTTCTCCCCTTTCCTGCCGCCGGCGGAGCGGGTTTCGCCTTCGCCTTTGCCTTTGCTCGGCCGCCTGCCCTCTCGGCGGGCGCGGCTTCGGCGGCTGCGGGCGCGCCCTCGGACGATCCGTCGCGCCCACGCGCCAGGATGAAGCGGGCAAACGCGACGGTCGCCAGGAAGCCGACGAGGCCGAGCGAGATTGCGATATCGATATAGAGCGTGAAGCCGGTCCTGATGGCGATCACGCCGATGAAGCCGATCACGATGCCGACCAGCATATCGAGCGCCACCACCCGGTCCGGCAGGGTCGGCCCCTTGATGACGCGGTAGACGGTCAGCAGAAAGGCGATGCCGAGGAGGACGAGGCCGATCAGGATGGCGACGGAGAGAACGGTATCGGGCGCGCTCATCTAAACGCCTCCATGATCTTGCGCTCGAAGCCTTCGGCGATATCCCGCTTCGTCGCCTCGATATCGGAGCAATCGATCGCATGGACGAACAGCGTCTTGCGATCGACCGAGACGTCGACCGAGAGCGTGCCTGGCGTCAGCGTGATGAGGTTGGCGAGCAGCGTGATCTCGAAATCACGGTCGACCGTCAGCGGGAAGGCGAAGATGCCGGGCTTCAGGTCCATGCGCGGGCTTACCACCAGAACCGCCACCTTCCAGGCGGAAAGCGCGAGTTCCTTGAGGAAGAGGACGAGGAGTGAAAGCACCCGCCCGAACCGCTTCCAATAGCCGCGCCCGCCCATCTCGTCGCGCACGATCCACAGGCAAAGCGTCGCGAGCAGGAAGCCGAAGGCGAGGTTGTGGAAGCTGGCGCTGCCGGTGATCGCCACCCAGACAGCGGTGAAGAGCGTGCTGACGATGATCGTGGTCATGGGGCTCCTCCGGCAGGAATGGGCGCGCCTCCGGGGAAGACCGAACGGATATAGGCGGAAGGATCGGCAAGCCCTTCGGCGGCTGCCTGCGAGAGGCCGATCAGGCTTTCCGGAAAGAGGCCGAAGACGACGGAGAAGGCAACGAGCCCGGCGATCGGCAGCACGATCGTCATGCTGGCCCTTGGAGCGGGCGGGGCGTCATCGGCCCGCGGACGCCAGTAGGCGAGCAGGAAGACGCGGCCGAGCGCGAGCGTGACGATGAAGGCGGAAACGAGGATCGAGGCGGCGAGCCACCAGGCACCGATATCGAGCGCGGCCTTCAGGAGCGCCACCTTGGGCCAGAGGCCGAGGAAGGGCGGCAGGCCGGCAACCGCCAGGAACAGGATGAAGGACGCGGCCGTAAACCAGGGCGAGCGGACATAGAGGCCGCCGAGGGCCGCAAGCGAGAACGAGCCGCCGAGCCGCGCCGCCTCGCCCGTCACCAGGTAGAGCGCCGTCATCGCCACCATGGAATGCAGGGCATAGAGGATCGCACCGCTGACGCCGGGCTCCGTGCCGATCGCGACGCCTGCCATCATGTTGCCGATGCCGGCGATGACGAGATAGCCGGCGAGCCTTCTCAGATCGTTCTGTGCCAGCGCACCGAGCGCGCCGAGCAGCATGGTGAGCGCAGCGGAAATCGCGATCACCAAGCTCAGCTCCTCCCGCTCGACGGGGAAGAGCATGACCATGATGCGGATCAGCGCGTAGATGCCGACCTTGGTCAGCAGGCCGCCGAAAAGCGCGGAAACCACGATGCGCGGCGTGTGATAGGAGGCCGGCAGCCAGAAGTTTACCGGGAAGGCGGCCGCCTTCATGGCGAAGGCGAGCACGAAGAGTGCGCCAAGCGTGATGGTGGGCGCGCTGCCGCGGTGATCGGCGGCCTTTGTCGCGATATCGGCCATGTTGAGCGTGCCGAAGATCGCATAGAGATAGCCGACGCCGATCAGGAAGAGCGTCGTGCCGAGGAGGTTGAGGATCGCGTATTTCAGCGCGCCGTCGATCTGCTCCCGCTCGGAACCGAGGATCAGCAGGCCGAAGGAGGAGATCAGCAGAACCTCGAACCAGACATAGAGGTTGAAGACGTCGCCGGTCACGAAGGCTCCCGTGACGCCCGCCATCAGCAAGAGCAGGAAGGGGAAGAAGCCGTAGCGGCGACCGCTGGTATCGATATCGCGCAGCGCATAGATGCCGCCGGCAAGGGCCGCGAGCGCCGCGACCAGCGCCATGACGGCGCCGAAGAGATCGACGGTGAAGGCGATGCCGAAGGGCGGCAGCCAGCGGCCCATGGTCATGGTGACGGGCCCGCCCGACCAGACCTTCCAGAGCAGCGCGGCATCGATGAGCACCAGGAGCGCGAGCGCCGGCACGGCGAGAAGGCCATGCAGGTCTATGCGGTGGCGGATCATCATCAGCGCGGCGCCGGCGCCGAGCATCAGCGCGACCGGCAGCACAACCAGCCAATCGGCGAATGTGGCGGGCGCAAGCACCAGGGCTGCGGAGAGATCGACGGGGGTGGAGGTTGGAGCGGCCATCAGAGGTTACCTCCACCGGAGACAAGCTTCCCCCTCTGGCCTGCCGGCTTTTGGGGTCGAGACACTGGTCTCGACCCGTCCTTCGGACCCCACCACAAGGGGGCAGAGGACTCGCGGCAACGCCTACTTCCCGGATCGAAGGCGGTGCGGCATGTTAAGCCCCTCCCCCTTGTGGGGAGGGGTTGGGGAGGGGTCTGAACCACGGAGAAGAACACCATACTAATACCCCAGCGGCGGAAGCGGTTCGTCGCCCGGTTCGGCAAGCCGCATTTCGTCCGTATTGTCGGTGCCGAGTTCCTGATAGGCGCGGTAGGCCAGCACCAGCAGGAAGGCGAAGAAGGAAAACGAGATGACGATCGCGGTGAGGATCAGCGCCTGCGGCAGCGGATTGGCGGCGCCGGCCGGCAAGGCATCCAGGCCCGCACCGATGATCGGCGGCACTTCGCGCGTCAGCCGGCCGGCGGTGAACAGGAGCAGGTTCACCGCATTGCCGAGAATGACGATGCCGAGCAGGATGCGCACGGTGTATTTCGACATCATCAGATAAATGGCGACGGCGAAGAACAAGCCGATGAGCAGGGAAAACAACACTTCCATCAGTCGTGATCCCTTTCTTCCAGCGCAAGCGCGATCGAGGTGATCGCGCCGACGACGACCAGGTAGACGCCGATATCGAAGGACACGACGGTAGCGAGCGGCACCTCCACCCCGAAAAGGGTCGGATAGATCCAGAGCCCGGTCATGAAGGGCACGCCGGCAAAAATCGAGATCACGCCGGAGATGACGGCAATCAGCAGGCCGAAACCGGCGATCGCCATGGGATGGAAGCGGATGGCACGGCGCACGGCCGAAACGCCATAGGCGATGCCGTAGATGGCAAGCGCCGAGGCCGCGATCAGCCCGCCGATGAAGCCGCCGCCCGGCTCATTGTGGCCGCGCAGCAGCACGAAGACCGAGAAGAGCAGCATCAGCGCGGTGATGAAGGGTGCGACGGTGCGCAGGATCAGCGTGTTCATGGCGCCCCCCTGTCCTTGCCGGGGACATTATCCGCCAGCCGGCGCGTGCCCCCCACCCGGATGCGGATGAGCGCCAGAACCGCAAGGCCGGTCACCATCACCACGGCGATTTCGCCCAGCGTATCCGTGCCGCGGAAATCGACGATGATGACGTTCACGACATTCGCGCCGTGGGCGATCACCTTCGAATAGGCGTTGAAGAATTCCGTCAGCGCGTTGTTGAAGGGCGCCTGGGTGGCTTTCAGCAGCAGAAGCGCGAAACCCAGCCCGCAGGCGATGGCGATCGTCGCATCGAACAGCATCTGGCCGCGCGGCCGGTGATCGCGGGGCGAGAGCCTGAGCCTCGTCATGACAAGCGCCAGGATGACGACCGAGAGCGTCTCCACCATGAACTGGGTAAACGAGAGGTCCGGCGCGCCGAAGAGCAGGAAGAGGACCGCGACCGCAAAGCCCTGAATGCCGAGGGAGACGATGGCGGTGAGCCGGTCCGCCGCCTTGAGGACCGCGAAGAGGCCGATCAGCGCGATGGCGAGGAAGGCATATTCCTGGATCAGCGCATCCCGCGGCCAGGCCGGCATATCCGGCAGTTCGCCGAAGAGGAAGAGCGGCAGAAGCAGCGCCAGCGCCACGAGGATGAAGCTTGCTGTGATGTAGACCTCGAGCCTACCCGGCTGGACGAAGCGCGTCACCGAGACGGCAAGCCGCACCAGGCCGGAGACGAAGTGATCAAAGCCGCGATCCGGCCCTGGGCCGAGCGCGGCAAGCAGCCGGACCATGGCGGCGCGGGCGCTGTCGATCCGCAGATAGACGAGGATGCCGAAGAGAACCGTGACGATCGAGAGGAGAAGCGGCAGGCCGATATGCGGCACGGTGGAGATATCGATCGTCACCGGCGCGCCCTTCACCGCGCTCGCCATGGGCGAGGAGACGTAAAGATGCGCCGGGGCCGAGATCAGGCCGGCGAGAAGCCCGAGGACGGCCAGGACCACCGGCCCGAGCCACAGCAGAACCGGCCCCTCATGCGCGTGCTTCGGCGTCTCGACGTGCTTGCCGATAAAGGGCTTCAGCCCCACCGCGAAGGCGACGGCGAACATCAGCGCATTGCCGATAACCGCAACGGTCGTGAACATGATCGAGCGCGGATCGCCATGGGCGAGCGCGTAATAGATCTCCTCCTTGGCGAGGAAGCCGAAGAAGAGCGGCAGGCCGCCCATGGAAAGCGCGGCGAGCAGGCCGGCTGCGAAAGTGACCGGCATGGCCCGGCGAAGCCCGCCGAGACGGGTCACGTCGCGCGTTCCGGCCTCGTGATCCACCGCACCGGCGACCATGAAGAGCGCGCCTTTGAAGAGCGAATGGGCGACCAGATAGAGCACCGCCGCCTCCACCGCGTGATCGGCGCCGAAACCGGTCAGCATCACCAGCAGGCCGAGCGAGGCCATGGTGGTGTAAGCGAGCATGAGTTTCAGATCCGTCTGGCGGAGGGCGAGCAGCGTGCCGGCGATCAGCGTCACGCCGCCGAAGAAGGGCAGCAGGATCTGCCAGGCGGGCGTATCGCCCATGACCGGGTTCAGCCGCATCAGGAGATAGACGCCGGCCTTCACCATGGTGGCCGAATGCAGGTAGGCCGAGACGGGCGTCGGCGCCTCCATGGCGTTCGGCAGCCAGAAATGGAACGGGAACTGCGCCGACTTGGTGAAGGCGCCGCCGAGCACCAGAAGAAGTGCGGCGAGATAGAACGGGCTTTCCCTGAGGCCATCGCCCACATGCACGAGCAACGAGAGCTGAGTGACCCCGGTAATGTTCCAGAGGAAGATCAAGCCGGCGAGCAGCAGCAGCCCTCCCCCGCCCGTCACCACCATGGCCTGAAGTGCTGCGCGGCGGGCTTCCGGGCGCTCGTGATCGAAGCCGATCAGCAGGAAGGAGGTGATCGAGGTCAGCTCCCAATAGACGAAGAGCATCAGGAAGCTGTCGGAAATGACGAGCCCCAGCATCGCGCCCATGAAGAGCAGAATGAAGGAGAAGAAGCGCCCCTGCTGCGGATGGCCCTTCATGTAGCCGCCGGAGTAAAGCACGATCAGCGTGCCGATGCCGGTGATCAGAAGCGCGAAGGTGAGCGACAGGCCATCGAGGAACCAGGAAAACGAGATATTGAAGCTCGGCACCCAGGCATAGCCGCCGGTGACCACCTCGCCCGCCGCCACCTCGCCGAGAAAGCTCGCGAAATGCAGGAAGGCGAAGGCCGGCGCCAGCGCCAGCAGCCAGGCGGCCTTGTGGCCGAAAGCGCGTGTGAGGACCGGAGCCAGGAAGGCTGCGATGAAAGGCAGGAAGAGACACAACAATGTCAGTGCCGGCGCGCTGGCAGCCATATCCTCTCCCGATCTTCACTGCAGAATCCGCCCCGTCCGGACGGCACTATCCTCATTAGGCGAATGAATCCGGTGCCTCAAGAATTTTCGGGCGCGATGCACAGAAAGCCGGCTTTTCGTCGCACCCGGCAGACCCTATCTATGGGAAAACGAGAGGAAGATTTCCATGTCCGACGTCACCACGCCGAAAGTCCACAAGAGCGACATCGAATGGCGCGAGCAGCTCACGCCGGAGCAATATCGCATCCTGCGCCAGGCCGGCACGGAACGCGCCTTCACCGGGCCTTACTGGGACAGTAAGGAAAAGGGGCTCTACCGCTGCGCCGGCTGCAACGAGCCGCTGTTCATATCCGACACCAAGTTCGATTCCGGCTGCGGCTGGCCGAGCTATTTCGAGCCGGTCAAGGAAGGCGCGGTGACCGAGCATCGCGACAGTTCCCACGGCATGGTGCGCACGGAAATCCGCTGCGCCAATTGCGGCGGGCATCTCGGCCACGTCTTCCCCGACGGCCCGCCGCCGACGGGCCTGCGCTACTGCATCAACGGCCATGCCATGGTGTTCGAGCCAGGGAAATAGCCTTCCTCAAGCGCCCTCCAGCACTTTCCATCCTCTTGGCGAGAGCCGGTAGCCGGTCTCGAGACTTTCTGTAAGGCCGAGTTCCTTCAGGCGGCGTACCTCAGTCTTGAACGCCGCCTTTTCCATACCGAGGAGATCGGCAAGCTCCTGCGCCCGGCGGCCCGGATTTTCGCCGATGAGGCGCAGCGTATTCCGCGTCCAGCCAGGTCTTTCGAGGCGCTCATCGATGCGCCGGAGTTTGCCGTGGAGAGTGGCGAGCTGGGCTTCATCGAACTCCGTCTCTTCCCTCAGCGCCGCGCGGCCGTCCGCGCCTGCGTAGGAAAGCGAAATGCGGTAGATCTCCCCCTCGCCCGCAAGCTCCTTCCTCAGCGCATCGAGCGATGCATGGCCGGCGGCGCGGGCATCGTCCGCAGTCAGGCTTTCCGGGGCGACAATCGAAACATCATGGATGGCAAGCTCACCGACGGCGGTGCGCAGCCGGCCGCCGCTTCTGACCGTCGGACGCTTCCAGCGGCGGAAGGCGAGCGTCACCTCGCCCGCCACGATCTTCTCCAGGACCGGTTTGCGGATCAGCATCAGGCTCTCAGTGCCACAGGGGACGCCATCGGCGGGCGGGCCTCCTCTTCGGCCTTTTCCGCCATGCGGATCTCGAAGGCCTTGCCCCAGTCCGCCATCACCGTCACCGCCTCGTTGAGGCTGCGGCCGAAATCGGTCACGGAATATTCCACCCGCTGGACCTTGCCCGGAAACACCTCGCGGCGAATGAGATCGTCCGCCTCCATCTCGCGGAGCTGCTGGGCAAGCACCTTCTCGCTGACGCCCGAAAGGATGCGCCTCAGTTCCCCGAAGCGGCGCGGCGCAAGGTTGATCTCCCAGAGGATATCGGTCTTCCACTTTCCGCCGATCACGTTGAGGGCGGTGGCGAAGCCGCAATCGTCATCTGGCAGGCGTTTCATGGTCTCTTCTCCTTACCTCAACGTAACCGCTTACCCGAAGGTGGGTAATTTACCACGGCGGTTTCCCGGTCCTATCAGGGTGGCATCGCAAATATTGGAGTTATGATCGATGACCACAATAGGTTTTCTCGGCGCAGGCCGCATGGGCGCGGCACTCGTCAAGACGCTGCTCGAAGCCGATCACGGCGTGCATGTCTGGAACAGGACGGCTGAAAAGGCGCAAGCGCTGGCGGGTTTCGGCGCAATCCCCGAGCCGACGCCGGAGCGCGCGGCAGAAGCTGCGGAGATCGTCATCGTCAATCTTCTCGATTACGAGGCTTCCGACGCGCAATTGCGCAAACCGGCCGTCGCCGAGGCGCTTAAGGGCAAGCTCCTGGTGCAGCTCACCTCCGGCTCTCCGAAGACCGCCCGCGAAACCGGCAAGTGGGCGGAAGACCATGGCATTGCCTATCTGGACGGCGCGATCATGGCGACGCCGAACTTCATCGGCGGGGCGGAAACGGTGATCCTCTACAGCGGCTCGAAGGCGCATTTCAACAAGCACGAAGCGCTGTTCAAGGCGCTCGGCGGCAAGTCCGCCTTCGTCGGCGAGGATTTCGGCACGGCCTCGGCGCTCGACAGCGCGCTGCTTTCCCAAATGTGGGGCACGCTCTTCGGTACGCTGCAGGCGCTCGCCATCTGCCGAGCGGAAGACATCGAATTCGACACCTATGCCGGTTTTCTGACAGCGGCGCAGGCGATCATCGACGGGGCCAGCCAAGACCTGATGGAGCGCATCCGCGATGGCCGCGATCTCGGCGACGCCGAAACGCTGGCGACGATCGCCGCCCATAGCTCCGCCTTCCACCACCTGCGCGACCTCGTCGCGGAACGCGGCCTCAACCCCGCCTTCGGGGACGCGCTCGGGGGCCTTCTGGAAACCGCGCTCCGCAACGGCCACCAGGACGACGATTTCGCCGTGTTGGCGCGCTTCATGGGGGCGAAATGACGGGGCCGGACATGCCGGCGGACCACACCGCAAGCTGTTCCTGCGGCAGCTTGCGGCTTTCCTTCCGGGGAGAGCCGCTCCGGGTCTATGCCTGCGCCTGCCTTGAATGCCAGCGGGCGACAGGCTCGGCCTTCGCCTATCGCGCCCGGTTCCGGCGGGACGCCGTGACCGAGGACCAGGGCGAGCGGCGGCGCTTCCGCCGCATCACCGAGAATGGCCACTGGATGGATAACATCTTCTGCCCGACCTGCGGCTCGCTGGTCTATATGGAGGCGGAGGTGATCCCGGAACAGCTCGTCGTTTCCGTCGGCTGCTTCGGCGAGCCCAAGTTCGCAGCGCCAGCCACACTCTTCTGGGCGAAGCGCAAGCACGACTGGTATGGGCTCCACGAAGCGATCCGCCTCGTGGATTAATCCTTCGCGAGCTCGCCGGAATACTGATCGTCCGTCACCGGCTCGAGCCAGTCGACGGGCGAGCCGTCCAGCGCTTCCTGAATGGCGATATGGGTCATGGCCGTGGTCGGAGCGGCACCGTGCCAGTGCTTCTCGCCCGGCGGAAACCATACGACATCGCCCGGACGGATGACCCGGATCGGCCCGCCCCAGGTCTGCGCAAGGCCGAAGCCCGCCGTCACGATCAGCGTCTGGCCGAGCGGATGGGTGTGCCAGTTGGTGCGCGCGCCGGGTTCGAAGGTGACGGCGGCGGCCCGCACGCGGGCGGGGTCCGGCGTTTCGATGACCGGGTCCAGCCGGACGGTGCCGGTGAAATAATCGGCAGGCTGCCGCCTCGACGGTTGCGATCCGCTGCGCTTGATGTCCATGATCCTCACCTCGTCCTGTTCTGTTGTCTTTCCATATAGGTCACAGTCGCCAAGGGCGAGAGCCGGACTTGCTTTTCCGCTCCGGTCGGTTATCCATTGCAGCCGAAGAGCGTCGGCTTTTGAGGTTCGCTTTGCCTAAGTAATCCCCGGTCTCGACAGGTTCACCCGCCATGCGGCTCGCGCTGACGTGCGAACGCATGGGCTGACTGTTCATCGGGGTGGCGGCTTGAGACCGGTTTGGCATTGCTCGTGCCAGTGCGGCCTCCGCTGCCCTGAAACCATCCGACGCTTCATCTCTTCGACAGTCCGGACATTCGCCACGCCGCGCCCGATCAGGGCTTCTCCAGTGCCATTTCCCGCATGAACTTCCCGACCGGAAGATCAAGACGGCATGTGCGACATCCTTCACGTCGAATGGACTGTAACTTCGAAAATCCCACCCCGCCCCATCCTCCCCTGCTCCGGCTGCGGCGCTCAAAAGCCCTTCCGCTCCAGCGGCAAGACGCGGCTCAACGCAAACGGCCGCAGGCTGGACGCCTGGCTGATCTACAGGTGCATCGATTGCGAGAAGACCTGGAACCGGCCGATCCTCGAACGGCAAAACGTGCGGCAGATCGAACCCGCTGTGCTGGAGGCCCTGCAGGCCAGTGCACCTGCCTTCGTGGCAAGCCTGGAATTCGATGCGGAGGCGCTGAGGGCCAGGGCCAGCCGCATCGAGGAAAGCACCGAGTTCGAGGTCCGCAAGGGGGCGATATCCGGGACCGAGCGCTGGCGCAGGATTGGCATCACGCTTGCCCTGCCCTTCCCGATCGGCCTCAGGCTCGACCGGCTGCTGGCTGGAGAACTCGGGCTTTCCCGCAGCCGGCTGGAGAGGCTCTTCGAGACCGGCGAGATCAAGGTCGAGCCCGAGCGCAAGGATACGCTGAAGCGCGACATTCGCAACGGAACGATTGTGACGCTCGATCTTCGCGAAGAGGCCGAACGGCTGGCGATCGGCACGAGGGCGATTGGCGGGTGAGGCTTTCTCGTTGATCCACGGGCATGCCCCTCATCCGGCTGCCGCCACCTTCTCCCCGCTCGCGGGGAGAAGGGATATGCCGCGCCGTCTTCTTCATTCCGCAAGCACCACATGAGGCAAGTCCCCTC
>NZ_JBHFJG010000022.1:0-19081 GCF_057559155.1 Rhizobium moroccans
CGCGACTGTTCACGACAAGCGACTTAGAACAATCCCGGCATGCCGGAGGTGACCGCCTGCTGAGCCTGCGGCGAGGTCTGCAGAATCTGCTCCGGCGGCAGGTTGTCGGTCATGCCGATGACCGCGAAGACGTCGGCCGGGCCGGTGCCGGGCTTGAAGGCTTCCATGATGGTGTCCGGAGCACCTTCCGCCGCAGCCATGCCGGTCTTGCGATTGACGGGAATGAACTGCATGCCTTCCGGAACGTGGAATTTCTCCGGCGGCGAGCGCTTCACGGCCTCCTCGATGAAATCGGCGAAGATCGGGGCGGCCAGCGAGCTGCCGGTGCCGCCACGGCCGAGCGGAGCCGGCGTGTCGAAGCCGATATAGAGGCCTGCGACAAGGTTGGGGGTGAAACCGACGAACCAGGCGTCCTTCTCGTCGTTGGTCGTACCGGTCTTGCCGGCGACCGGACGGTCGGTGACGTGGATCTTGCCGGCGGCGGTACCGCGCGTGACGACGCCTTCCATCATGGACGTGATCTGGTAGGCGGTCATCGGGTCGAGCACCTGCTCGCGGCTGTCGGCGATGATCGGCTCTTCCTGGCCTGCCCAGTTGCTGACATTGCAGCCTTCGCAGACGCGCTCCTCATGACGGAAGATCGTCTTGCCGTAGCGGTCCTGGATGCGGTCGATAACCGTCGGCTTGATCTGCTTGCCGCCATTGGCGATCACCGCATAGGCGGAAACCATCCGCATCACCGTGGTCTCACCCGAACCGAGCGACATGGCGAGCACCGGCAGCATCTTGTCGTAGATGCCGAAGCGTTCGGCATATTCGGCGACCAGCTCCATGCCCATGTCCTGGGCCAGGCGGACGGTCATCTGGTTACGCGACTTCTCGATGCCGAGCCGCAGGGTCTGCGGGCCCGCCGAGCCGCCACCGTAATTCTCCGGTTTCCAGACCTGGCCGCCCGAAACCAGTTCGATCGGCGCGTCGAGAATGACCGAGGCGGGCGTATATCCGTTGTCGAGCGCCGCCGCGTAGACGAAAGGCTTGAAGGACGAGCCCGGCTGACGCATGGCCTGCGTCGCGCGGTTGAACTCCGACTGGAAATAGGAAAAGCCGCCGGTCATGGCCAGAACGCGGCCCGTATGCGGGTCCATGGCCACGAAACCGCCCTGCACCTTCGGCGGCTGACGCAGGCGGTAGGCATCTCCGCCCTCTTCGAGGGCCTCGACATAGACCACGTCGCCGGGTTCCAGCACGCCTTCCGGCGACCTGGCGGTCCTGCGTTCGCCGGTCGCGTCGCGGAACGCCCACTTCATGTCCGCTGCCGAGATCGTGCCGGTGGCGCGCTTATCCTCGACCTTGCCGCCGCCGTCTGTCTCCGGGCGAAGGCCGATTTCGACGGACTTGGCCGAAACGTTGAGAACGACAGCGAGTCTCCATTCGGGCACGTCGCGAAGGTCGAGCGCCTTGCCGTCGGCAACGGCCTTGATCAGGGCGGCGCCCCAATCCGGTGAGATATCGACCTTCGTGAGCGGTCCATGGAAACCGCGCCGCTCGTCATAATCGACCAGGCCCTTCTGGAGAATGCGGCGAGCCAGGGACTGCAGATCGGGATCGAGCGACGTGCGGACGGAAAGGCCGCCCTCATAAAGCGATTTGTCGCCGTATTTATCGATGATCTGCCGGCGGACCTCCTCGGAGAAGAAGTCGGATGCGAAGAGATGGACGCCACCGCGGCGTGTCTTGACACCGAGCGGCTGCTTCTTGGCGTCGTCCGCCTCGGAAGCGGTGATGTAGCCGTTTTCCGCCATGCGATCGATGACCCAGTTGCGGCGCTCGACGGCGGCCGCTTCGCGACGGAAGGGATGATAATTGTTCGGACCCTTCGGAAGAGCGGCGAGATAAGCCGCCTCGGCCGTCGTAAGCTCTGTCACCGACTTGTCGAAATAGGTGAGAGCCGCGCCCGCGATGCCATAGGAGTTCAGGCCGAAGAAAATCTCGTTGAGGTAGAGTTCGAGAATCTTGTCCTTGGAATAGGTCTGCTCGATACGGAAGGAAAGGATCGCTTCCTTGACCTTGCGGTCGATGGTCTGGTCGCTGCTCAGAAGGAAGTTCTTGGCGACCTGCTGGGTGATGGTGGATGCGCCCTCGGGGCGACGTCCGGAGCCGAGGTTCTGGAAATTGTTGACGACGGCGCGGGCGAGACCCGCCGGATCGACGCCGGGATGCTGGTAAAAATTCTTGTCTTCGGCCGACAGGAATGCCGCCTTCACACGATCGGGAATAGCCTGGATCGGCAGGAAGAGGCGGCGCTCGCGCGCATATTCGGCCATCAGGGCACCGTTGCCCGCATGGACGCGCGTAGCAACCGGAGGTTCATAGGCGCTCAGGACTTCATAATCCGGCAATTGCTTCGAGACGCCGCTCAGATAGAGCGCGACAGCCGCGGCCACGGCGAGAAAAAGCGCGCAACCCAATCCGAAAAAATAACCAATTAATCTGATCATCGATGCTACCGCTCAGCTTTTACTCGGCACCTAAAGACATACAATGCCATGGATTGAGGCGTTTTGCACGGTGCTTTGGAACATGCAAGCGCATCGCCGAGCGCCCCCGCGAGTCGCCTTGTCTCGTCGCGGACGAATAAACGTTCGAATGTGAGCAAAATAGGGCCCTGCCCAACGCATCCCCACCCTGCCCTCAAGGCGATCGATATTCCCGCGCGAATGTGGCGCGAAGGCCACGGAAAACAGTCTCAACCGCCATCTGCAAGCGCCTGGGTCCGATAGCGAACGACGGCGTTCGCGATGAGGTCGGCAACCCTGGCGCGCCATCCTTCGTCAAGCAGCAGTTTCTCGTCCTCGGGGTTGGAGAGAAAACCGAGTTCGAGGAGTACGGAAGGAATGTCGGGCGCCCGCAGCACCTGGAAACCCGCATGCCGGTGCGGATTGTTGATCAAGCCGATCTGCCCCTCGAAGGATTTGACGACCGTATTGGCCAATGTGATCGAAAAGGCCTGGGTCTCGCGGCGCGTGAGATCGAGCAGGATGTCGGCGACCTCCGGCGGCCCGCTCTGCAGGCTGAAGCCGGCCAGCTGGTCGGACAGGTTCTCGCGCATGGCCAGGTTTTCCGCCATCCGGTCGGAGGCCCTATCGGAAAGGGTATAGACCGTCGCGCCGCGGATGTCCTTCTGGGCGAGCGTGTCGGCATGCAGGGAAATGAAAAGATCGGCCCCGTGCTGGCGTGCGATCATCACGCGCTCGGAAAGCGAGAGGAAAGTGTCCTTGTCACGGGTGAGAAAGGCCTCGACGCCCTTCTGCTCGCTGAGCTTGGCGGCGAGCACCCGGGCAAAAGCGAGCGTGATCGTCTTTTCAGGCGTCTTCGACGCTGCACCCGTCGCGCCCGCATCGATGCCGCCATGACCGGCATCCACCGCGACCGTGAAAACGTCGTCCTTTGCCGCGGTCGTGATATCCTCCGGCTTGGCGGCTGCGGGGGTGGTCCAAGTCTGCTTCTTCACGAGGTCGGCGAAGATTTCCGCCGATACCATCTCAGCATCCAGGACGAGGCGGAAACCGCCCTGCTCGTTCGGCTGGACCTCGGCGAGAGCGAGCCGGACGGGCCGGATGGCCGTCAGCACGATGCGCGCGCTCGATTCGTCCATCGTGCCGTAGCGGATGTCGCTGAACAGCCCGCGCGCAGCCAGATCCGCCTCGGGAAAAGCGAAAGTCGTTGCCGGGAGATCGATGATCACCCGCTCCGGCGAGCCGATATAGTGAACGGAAAACTCGGGCTTCTCTTCGAAATCGATAACGATCCGCGTACGCGCATTGTCCCCTGCGATACGAGCGGCGAAGGCAAGAAGTGGCTTGGAATCGACGGCCGCGGCGAGCGTCGAGGACAGGCCCGAACAGAGCCCCAGGGACAGGAGCGCCACGCAAGTGATTCGCATCAGCCGCCGGACGGTGCTTTCGCCGAGCAGATGTCCGTTCAATTTTGCCCCTTCCCTCAAGCCGTCTTTCGCAGTCATTGTCTCATGGCCTCGCCGAAAGCCGCTGGCAAACGCCTTCTACCCCGGCGCGGGCGAATCGAGCCCTGCTGCAATCGCATTCATAAGGCCCGCAATTCCATCCGCAATATGGCAGGCCTCGCCCCTATCAGGCTTTTCCCTTGCTATTGTGACAGATAAACCATACAACGCGCATGAGGGTTAAAGTGTTGACGGGATAGTCTGTCGGCAGGCAGCCAGCCAACGAGGAACCTGGCGCCGTAAGCCGATATTCATCCGCCGTCGCTACACTTTTTCCTGATACTCGATCAAACCGGCGGTGGCCGGAACGGTACCGGGTGGCACGCCACCCACGCTCACACGGAGCACATTCATCGGACCCCTTGGGGGTCTAAGGTTCGTCGTTCTCGTTTGGACTTTTATGTTGCGGCAAAATTTGCAGAACCAGGACAGACTGAGGGAGCTTGAAGCCCCTTCGGCATTCCGGTTGCCGCAATTGTCGCGCCCGACGAGAACATCTTTATCCGGCGCAATGGCCACAATGCACGATAGGCCTGCCCTTGCGGCAGGCCTATGTGCATCCGTGCGGCTGCGCCGAGGAGCAGAATTTCTATGGCAGACAAAATGCTTATCGATGCGTCTCATGAAGAGGAGACGCGGGTAGTTGTCGTTCGTGGCAACCGGATCGAAGAGTTCGATTTCGAATCACAGCACAAGAAGCAGATACGCGGCAATATCTATCTGGCGAAAGTTACGCGGGTAGAGCCCTCCCTGCAGGCCGCTTTCGTCGATTACGGCGGCAATCGCCACGGCTTCCTGGCCTTTGCGGAAATCCACCCGGATTACTATCAGATCCCACTTGCCGACCGGCAGGCGCTGATGCAGCAGGAAGCCGAGGACCAGCGCAAGATCGCTGAGGCCGAGGCAGCCGATCCGGTGGTCGACCTCGCAAACGAGGAACAGCCGAATATCGACGTGGCGAGCGCGGGCGAGCCTGTCGAGGCCGAAACGGCCGAAGCCGCGTCCGTCGAGGCGGCCGAGAAGCCGAAGGCCAAGCCGAAGCGCAGCCGTTCCCGCAAGAAGGTCACTGAAGCCGCAGCCACGGAGACGACGGAGCCCGCTCCCGCTTCTGAGGGCGACGACGGTTCCACGCCCGGCGAAATGGCCGCCATGGTCGAAACCGACACCATCTCCGAGGACGTCACGAGCCGCCGCGGTCGCAACGACGATGCGGACGACGACGATGACGATCACCACGAGAAGGAAGAGATCGAATCGGTCGGCGCCGAAGACGCAATGGAAGAGGTGCCGGACCGCGTGGTGCGCAAGCCGCGCAAGCAGTACCGCATCCAGGAAGTCATCAAGCGCCGTCAGATCCTCCTGGTCCAGGTTGCCAAGGAAGAGCGCGGCAACAAGGGCGCTGCGCTGACGACCTACCTCTCGCTCGCCGGCCGCTATTCGGTGCTGATGCCGAACACGGCGCGCGGCGGCGGCATTTCCCGCAAGATCACCAGCCCGCAGGACCGCAAGCGCCTGAAGGAGATCGCCCGCGAACTCGACGTGCCGCAGGGCATGGGAGTGATCCTGCGCACGGCCGGGGCGAACCGCACCCGCGTCGAGGTCAAGCGCGATTTCGAATACCTGATGCGCCTGTGGGAAAACGTGCGCACGCTCACGCTGAACTCCACCGCACCCTGCCTCGTCTACGAGGAAGGCTCTCTCATCAAGCGCTCGATCCGCGACCTCTACAACAAGGATATCTCCGAGATCATCGTTGCGGGCGAGGAAGGCTATCGTGAAGCCAAGGACTTCATGAAGATGCTGATGCCGAGCCACGCGAAGGTGGTTCAGCCTTACCGCGACCTGCATCCGATCTTCTCGCGCTCGGGTATCGAGGCCCAGCTCGACCGCATGCTTCAGCCGCAGGTGACGCTGAAATCCGGCGGCTACCTCATCATCAACCAGACCGAAGCGCTGGTGGCGATCGACGTCAACTCCGGCCGCTCGACCCGCGAGCATTCGATCGAGGAAACGGCGCTGCAGACCAATCTGGAGGCTGCCGAGGAGGTAGCCCGCCAGCTTCGACTGCGCGACCTTGCCGGCCTCATCGTCATCGACTTCATCGACATGGAAGAGAAGCGCAACAACCGCGCCGTCGAGAAGAAGCTGAAGGATTGCTTGAAGAACGACCGCGCCCGCATCCAGGTCGGCCGCATCTCCCACTTCGGCCTGCTCGAAATGTCGCGTCAGCGCATCCGTGCCTCCGTGCTCGAATCGACGACGCAGATCTGCTCGCATTGCGGCGGCACCGGTCATGTGCGCTCGCAGTCTTCGATCGCACTGCACGTTCTGCGCGGCATCGAGGAATACCTGCTGAAGAACACGACGCACGACATCACCGTGCGCACCACGCCCGAAACCGCGCTCTACCTGCTCAATTACAAGCGCAACACGGTGGTCGATTACGAGAAGCGCTTCGGCGTCTCGATCTTCATCGAATCGGACGATGGAATAGGCTCCAGCCACTTTGCGATCGATCGCGGTGAGGCGGTGGAAAATCCGATCAAGATCGAAAGCCTGATGCAGTTTGCGGCCATCCCCGTCGAGGAAGATGACGATATCGTCATCGAGGAGGACGAAGAGGAAGAGGAAATCGTCGAAAGCAAAGCGGCGCCCGCTGCTTCCGGCAACGGAGAAGAGCAGAACGGCCGCAAGCGCAAGCGTCGCCGCCGCCGCCGCAACAAGGGCGAACGCGGAGCGGATGCCCAAGCCGAGCAAGCTGACCGCGATACGGTTTCCGATCAGGACGGCGACGATGAAGGCGACGAAGACGAGGGCGCGGAGGAAGATCAGGTTTCTCTCGGCACCGAGAGCGACGAAGAAAACCGCCGCAAGCGCCGCCGCCGCGGCAAGCGTGGTGGTCGTCGCAACCGCAACGGCGAAGAGCAGGAGCTGACGGCAGCCGAAGAAGCTGCTGAAGAGGCCGGCGAGGATACGGAAGAAGCCGTTTCGCCCGCGACAGCCGAAGAGCCGGTCGCGGCAGCTACGCCCGCCGAGCCTGCAGAGCCTGCGGAAAGCAAGCCGGCAAAACCGCGCCGGTCGCGGCGGGCCAAGGCCGAGGCCTCCCCTGCCGAGGAAACGGCAGCGGAAGCACCGGCTCCCGTCGAGGCGATTGCCGAGCAGGCAGATGCGGCGCTCGGCGAAGAGCCTGCGGAAAGCGCTGCCGAACCCGCCCCTGCAGCGGAGGAAGCCGGAGAGCAGGATGACGCCACAAAGCCAGCCCGCGCCAACCGCGCCTCGAACATATCCTCATCCGCCGAGCCGGTGGTGAAGAGCTCCGCCCCCGAAGCCGCGGAAGAAGGCGGCGAGCCGTCGAAACCGAAGAAGGCCGGCTGGTGGCAGCGGCGCGGTTTCTTCTGAGCTGCAGGCAAATCTTCGAAAACGGCCGCGCCAGACGCGGCCGTTTTTGTTTTTGGGCTCCGCCTCAGAGCTCCGAAACTGATTCAACGACTTGGCAGATTGAATCCGGAAAAGCCGCTAGGTTATTGAAAGCGGTGGATTTTCTTAGCCTTTCTACCGCCCATACGCAGTTGTGAAAGCCGGAAGCGCTCCCCTCGACGATTTTGCGGTTTCTTGAAAAGCGCAAGTGGCATAGTTTCGGCGCAAATCAGGACGATGTTGCGCCGACTCCGGCCCCAAAGACGAGGATATCAATGACCCGCCTGTTCAAGACCCTGGCTGCCGGTACGATAATGGCCGCTTCCGCTCTCACCGCCCCGGCATTTGCCTTGGACGAACAGCAGAAGAAGGAAATGGGCGAGTTCATCCGGGAATATCTCATCGAGAACCCGGAAATCATGATCGAAGTGCAGAACGCGCTCGAGGCGAAGCAGCAGGCGCAACGCACCGAAACGGCCAGCAAGGCCGTCGCGGAGAATACAAAAGCGATCTTCAACTCCGAGCACGACATCTCGCTCGGCAATCCGAACGGCGACGTCACCATCGTCGAGTTCTTCGACTACAATTGCGGCTATTGCAAACGCGCCATGGGGGACATGGACGAGATCATCGCCAAGGATCCGAACGTCCGCTTCATTCTCAAGGAGCTGCCGATACTCGGGCCTGATTCAATGGCCGCCCACAAGGTCTCCAATGCCGTTCGCCTGCTCGCGCCGGAAAAATATGCCGACTTCCACCGCCAGCTTCTCGGCAGCCAGTCCCACGCGTCGGAAGAAACGGCGATCGCAGTCGCCACCTCGCTGGGGCTCGATGAGGCGGCAATCCGCAAGTCGCTCGCGGAAAACCCGAACGATAACCTCGTTCGCGAAACCTATCAGCTCGCCTCCAATCTCGGCGTGACCGGAACTCCGACCTATGTGGTCGGCAACGAAGCCGTTTTCGGGGCAGTCGGGCTCGATACGCTCCAGGAGAAAATCGCGAATGTACGCGCCTGCGGCAAGGCCTCCTGCTGACCTGCCCGCGCCATCCAAGACCCGAAAAGCGAAATCCTGTGGCATGAGCGGTGGGAGAGCCCGACTAACCACGGCTTTCGCAAAGCCGGGGCTTTCCCTTGCTCTTCTAGCGGTCTATAGGTGGCCCTGAATTTTTTGTTGGAACATCAGGCACCGATGAACAAGACGATCTTCGTCCTCAATGGGCCCAACCTCAACATGCTGGGCAAGCGCGAGCCAGGCATCTATGGCGGCAAGACTCTCAAGGATATCGAGGCCGACTGCATCGCAGCCGGGCGCGACTACGGGTTTTCCGTGGATTTTCGCCAGAGCAACCATGAGGGCGTGCTGGTGGACTGGCTGCACGAGGCCGACGACAAGGCTATCGGCGTTGCCATCAACGCCGGCGCCTATACCCATACCTCGGTTGCACTCCACGACGCCATTCGCGCCATTTCGGTCCCCGTGATCGAGCTCCACATCTCGAACGTTCATGCGCGGGAAGAATTCCGCCATCATTCGAAGATTGCGGCGGCATGCAAGGGCGTCATCTGCGGCTTCGGTCCCGCAAGCTACGTCCTGGCACTGCATGCCTTGAAAACCATGACCGACTGACAAGAAGATAAACAGAACAATAGGGTTTGCCATGTCTGAGAAGAAAACCGGTATCGATAAGGGACTGATCCGCGATCTCGCGAATATCCTCAACGACACCGATCTCACCGAAATCGAAGTCGAGCAGGAAGACCTTCGCATCCGCGTCTCGCGCGCCGCACCGGCACAGTATGTCCAGGCGCCGATGGCGGCCGCGCCGGCACTTGCCGCCGCTCCGGCCGCAGCCGCACCGGTAACGGCTGCCGCTCCCGCCGCGGCTCAGGACAACAAGAATGCCGTTCCGGCACCGATGGTCGGTACTGCCTATCTCTCGCCGGCACCGGGCGCCCGCGCCTTCGTGGAAGTCGGCGCGATGGTCAAGGAAGGCCAGACGCTGCTCATCATCGAGGCCATGAAGACGATGAACCAGATTCCCGCTCCGCGCGCCGGCAAGGTCACGGAAATCCTGGTCAGCGATGCGCAGCCCGTCGAATACGGTCAGCCCCTCATCGTCATCGAATAAGGCCTGGCCGATGATTTCAAAGATTCTCATAGCCAATCGCGGCGAAATCGCGCTCCGGGTGCTTCGCGCCTGCAAGGAGCTCGGCATCGCCACCGTCGCCGTCCACTCGACGGCAGACAGTGACGCCATGCATGTGCGCCTCGCCGACGAGAGCGTCTGCATCGGCCCGCCGCCCTCGCGCGACAGCTATCTCAACATCCACCAGATTGTCGCTGCCTGCGAGATCACCGGCGCGGATGCCGTGCATCCGGGCTACGGCTTCCTGTCGGAGAACGCTAAGTTCGCGGATATCCTCGATGCCCACGGCATCACCTTCATCGGCCCGACGGCCGAGCATATCCGTCTCATGGGCGACAAGATCACCGCCAAGCAGACCGCTCAGGAGCTCGGCATTCCCGTGGTTCCGGGCTCCGACGGTGAAGTGAAGCCCGAAAACGCCCTTGAGATCGCCCGCGAGATCGGCTTCCCAGTCCTCATCAAGGCGACCGCCGGCGGCGGCGGACGCGGCATGAAGGTCGCCAAGACTGAAGCCGACCTCGAGGAAGCCGTCTCGACGGCCCGTTCCGAGGCGCTCGCCGCCTTCGGCAACGACGCCGTCTACATGGAAAAGTACCTCGGCAAGCCGCGCCATATCGAAATCCAGGTGGTCGGCGATGGCGAAGGCAATGCCATCCATCTCGGCGAACGCGACTGCTCGCTGCAGCGCCGCCACCAGAAGGTCTGGGAAGAAGCCAATTCGCCGGCTCTCAACGTCGAGCAGCGCATGAAGATCGGCCAGATCTGCGCCGATGCCATGATGAAGCTGAAATATCGCGGCGCCGGAACCATCGAGTTTCTCTACGAAAACGGCGAGTTCTATTTCATCGAGATGAACACCCGCCTGCAGGTGGAGCACCCGATCACCGAGGCGATCACCGGCATCGACCTGGTGCATGAGCAGATCCGCGTCGCTTCCGGCGGCGGGCTTTCGGTGAAGCAGGAAGACATAAGCTTCCAGGGCCATGCCATCGAATGCCGCATCAATGCCGAGGACCCGCGCACCTTCGTGCCCTCCCCCGGCACGATCACGCATTTCCATGCTCCAGGCGGACTTGGCGTGCGCGTCGATTCAGGGGTCTATGCGGGCTACCGCATTCCGCCTTATTATGACAGCCTGATCGGCAAGCTGATCGTCCATGGCCGCACGCGCGTCGAATGCATGATGCGGCTGCGCCGCGTGCTCGACGAATTCGTCGTCGATGGCGTCAAGACGACGTTGCCGCTCTTCCAGGACCTGGTCTCGAACCAGGATATCGCCAACGGCGATTACGATATCCATTGGCTTGAGAATTATCTGGCCGATAGCAAGGCGCACTGAAGACGCGCATCAAGGAGAGCCATGGGAGGGCGACGCGGCAGATATTATCCGGCAATTACCCCGGAGGTCCTGTTGCGCGCCTATTCCATTGGCCTCTTCCCGATGGCTGAATCAGCCGACGATCCGGAAATCTTCTGGGTCGAACCGGAAGTACGCGGCATCCTGCCGCTCGATGCCTTCCACATCTCCAAGAGCCTGGCAAAGGCGATCCGCAAGAAACCTTTCGACATACGCGTCGACACGGCCTTCGACCAGGTGATCGCCGCCTGCGCGGAGCCGGCGGAAGACCGTCCGAGCACCTGGATCAATTCCACGATCCGCAAGCTCTATTCCGAGCTGCACGGCATGGGTCATGCCCACAGCGTCGAGGCCTGGGAGGGCGAAAACCTGGTCGGCGGTCTTTACGGAGTGTCGCTCGGCTCCGTCTTCTTCGGCGAGAGCATGTTTTCCAGGCGCACCAATGCCTCCAAGGTCTGCCTCGTGCACCTGGTGGAACTGCTGAGGGCAAGGGGCTTCACCCTGCTCGATACGCAATTCACCACGGAGCATTTGAAGACCTTCGGCGCGATCGATATTCCCAAGGAGGAATATCTCAAGCTGCTGAAGGCGGCGGTCGATCCGCCGCATCTGAAGTTTTAGGCAATCAATTCGTGGGCGACGGCGCCGGCACTTCGGACTGCGGCTTGCAGCCGGTCAGCCATACGTCATAGATCGGATGCTCCACGGCGTTCAGGCCGGGGCTGTCGGCGAACATCCAGCCGGTGAAGATGCGGCGGATCTTGCGGTCGAGCGTGATCTCGTCCACTTCCACGAAGGCATCGATCTTCTGAGCCTCGGATTCGTCGCGCGAATAGCAGACCTTCGGCGTCACCTGGAGGGCGCCGTATTGCACCGTCTCATCTATATAGACATCGAAAGTGGTAATGCGGCCGGTGATCTTGTCGATGCCCGCGAAAACTGCAACCGGATTGTTGATGCGTTCCGCCGAAGCACTTCCCGCCGCCAGAGCCGAAGCCACGATCGCGAATACGGCTCCGGTCAGTTTGCGCGCAGAAACCTTCATAGATCTCATCATGTTTCCCGTTTCGACAATCCTGCGGATGCCGGCCTAGATTGCGATTGTGGCCAAAACAGGTGGCTTGCGATCAGTTGCCCGGGGTCCAGGCGTCGTAATCCCCGGTAACGCGAGCGCGCTCGCCGGTTGCGGCAAGCGAGCCCTTGGGACGATAGGCAAAAGGTGTGCCGGTGGCATTTTCGACGTGCGGCTTCTGCCACTCGCGCGGCTTGTAAGCCTCCGCCGAGGGCGGAACATCGGTGCGGTAATGCATCCAGCCGTGCCAGCCGGCCGGGATGGCGGAAGCTTCCGCATAACCCTTGTAGACGACCCAGCGCTTCGGCTTGCCCCAGGATGTCATAGGCCCTTCGTAATAGACATTGCCAAGCTCGTCTTCGCCAACCTTCTTGCCATGACGCCAGGTGAAGAAGCGGGTGCCGAGTGTCTGTCCGTTCCACCAGGTGAAAATCTGCAGCAGGAGATTTTTCATGTCTTTTCCGTCGACTTTGGGCATGATGACAGCGAAATTTCGAGATCGCCACGTAACCCGCTTATGCTACCTGACGTGCCCGATGTCCAGTGTTTCCGATGCCGCGGCGCCTATTTGAGCTTCATCTTGAAGCTGAAATGGCTCTTGGCGAAACCCAACCGCTCATAGAAGCGGTGAGCATCCACACGGGCCATATTGGAGGAAAGCTGCACCAGGCGGCAATCGCGACGCCTCGCCTCTTCGACCGCATGGCGAATCATCTGCGCGCCGATCCCTCTTCCGCGCATATCCTCACGCGTCTGCACCGCTTCGATGATCATGGAGAGCGATCCCCTGCCCGTCAGCGTGCGATTGAAAAGGATCTGGAAGGTGCCCACCACCTCGCCCGCCAGTTCGGCCACGAAGAGCTGTTCGTTTTGCGAGGCGTCGATGACATGAAAAGCGCGGAGATAGTCTTCGAATGCCTCAGGATCGGTGGTGTCGCCATGTCCGCCGACCGCATCGGCGGCGAAGATCGCAATCAGGGCGGGCAGATCGGCGTCCCGCGCCCTGCGGATCAAGAGATCAGCCATTCAGAGCCCCACCAGCCGTTTTTCCATGATGATCGCCGGCAGGCCGGAATTGGGCGCGCCCCACTCCTCCATGCGGTCCACCTCAGTGAAGCCTAGCCTCTCGTAAAAAGATTGCGCGCGGGTATTTTGAAGCGCCACCTCGACCCGCATGATTTCAGCACCCGGAAAGCAGGTCTCGAGTTCGGCAAAGATATCCCGCCCTATGCCTTCATTCTGGCAGGACGGCTTCACGTAGAGCTGGTGCAGCATCGCCGTCTTCGCCATCTTGGGATACATGGCGGCATAACCGATGCCGCCTATTTCCTTGCCATTATCGGCTACCAGAAACTCTCCATCCTTCTTGATAATTCGGGCGCGGATCGCGCTCGCCGAGTTCCAGCCGTCGATCATCCGCTGGACCTGCGGCGCCCCGTAAAACGGATCGTAGGCCGCATGGAAGGTCTCCGCCAGAAGGGCGCGGATTTTCTCCGCGTCCTCTTCGCCGGCGGTGCGAATGAAGTAGACCAAGGCTTTCTCCCTGCCACATCGACAATCGATGCGGGTTATTCCTCGATGCCCAGTTTCGCCTTGACGAGCGCCTGGACGGCTTGCGGATTGGCCTTGCCGCCGGTCGCCTTCATCACTTGGCCGACGAACCAGCCGGCAAGCGTCGGCTTTGCCTTCACCTTGGCGACCTGGTCCGGATTGGCGGCGATGATCTCGTCCACGGCCTTCTCGATGGCGCCGGTATCGGTCACCTGTTTCATGCCGCGCGTCTCGACGATTTCGGCAGGATCGCCGCCCTCGTTCCAGACGATCTCGAAAAGGTCCTTGGCGATCTTGCCGGAGATGGTCTCCGCCTTGATGAGGTCGATGATGCCGCCGAGCTGGGCCGGCGAAACTGGAGTCTCTTCAATGCCTTTGCCGGATTTGTTCAAGGCGCCCAGCAAGTCGTTGATGACCCAGTTGGCGGCAGTCTTGCCGTCGCGGCCGGCTGCCACGGCCTCGAAATAGTCAGCGATCGCCTTTTCCGAGACCAGCACCGAGGCGTCGTAGACCGAAAGTCCGAGGTCGCGAACGAGGCGCTCCTTCTTTTCATCCGGCAGTTCCGGCAGGTCCTTTTTCAGCTCCTCGACAAAGGCATCGTCGAACTCGAGCGGCAAGAGGTCCGGATCGGGGAAATAGCGGTAGTCGTGCGCCTCTTCCTTGGAGCGCATGGAGCGCGTCTCACCCTTGTTCGGGTCGAACAGCCGGGTTTCCTGATCGATCGTGCCGCCATCCTCCAGGATGGCGATTTGCCGGCGCGCCTCAAATTCGACGGCCTGGCCGATGAAGCGGATCGAGTTGACGTTCTTGATCTCGCATCGCGTGCCGAAGGCCTCGCCCGGACGGCGCACGGAAACGTTGACGTCGGCGCGCATGGAGCCCTCGTCCATGTTGCCGTCGCAGGTGCCGAGATAGCGCACGATCGAGCGCAGCTTGCTCATATAGGCCTTCGCCTCGTCCGCCGAACGCATGTCCGGCTTCGAGACGATTTCCATCAAAGCGACGCCGGAACGGTTGAGATCGACGAAGGACATGGTCGGATGCTGGTCGTGCATCGACTTGCCCGCATCCTGCTCCAGATGCAGGCGCTCGATGCCAATCTCGATGTCCTCGAACTGGCCCTGACGGTCGGGGCCGAGCGAGATGGTGAGCTTGCCCTCGCCCACGATCGGGTCCTTGAACTGGGATATCTGGTATCCCTGCGGCAGGTCCGGATAGAAATAGTTCTTGCGGTCGAAGAGCGAACGCTTGTTGATCTGCGCCTTCAGGCCGAGACCGGTGCGCACGGCCTGCTTCACGCATTCCTCGTTGATGACGGGCAGCATGCCGGGCATGGCTGCGTCGACGAGCGAGACATTGGCGTTCGGAGCCTTGCCGAACTCGGTCGAAGCTCCGGAAAACAACTTGGAATTGGAGAGGACCTGCGCATGCACCTCCATGCCGATGATGACTTCCCAGTCGCCGGTGGCGCCGGGAATCAGGCGTTTGGGATCGGGCGTGCGGACGTCGACAATGGTCATCTTGTGCTCTTTGTGTGATGCAGCGTGTTTGCTGTTGAGGTAGAACAAATGAATGCGTGGCGCAAGCTTCGCCGCCGCCGTGCAACCACTGAAGCCCTGCCAAATCTACTCAAAATTGCCATTATTGCGGCGGCATGAACCAGCCGGTTCAATTCAACAACGAACAAATCCGTCAGCCACAGAATGTCCACGCAAGATCACTCCCCGGCACCGCCAATGGAATCGATGGATACCGCCCCCTCCCCGGACGAGCTTCCTCCCAGATCGTCGCTGGCGGCATTCTTTATGCGCTTTCGCGTTTACCTGACATCCGCCGCAGTCATAGCGATCTTCGTTCTCATGGCGGTCGCCATCTACAGGCTGACGGAAGAAGTGCGCTACGACGACGTGGTCGCCGCGCTCGCGGACACGAGCTGGACATCGATCGGGCTGGCGATCCTGTTTACCGCGCTCAGCTTCGCCGCGCTCACCTGTTACGACATCAACGCGCTGGACTATATCGGCAAGAAGCTGCCGCTCGCGACCGTGGCGATGACCGGCTTCAGCGCCTATGCCATCGGCAACACGGCCGGTTTCGGCGCGCTGAGCGGTGGCGCGATCCGCCTGCGGGCCTATTCGCGACTGGGGCTCTCGCCGGGCGATATCAGCCGGGTCATCGCCTTCGTCACGCTATCCTTCGGGCTTGGCCTGCTTGCCGTTGCGAGCCTCTCCACGCTCGTCGTCGCGCCGCGTCTCGCCTCTATCCTGGCGATCGATGCCGATTGGCTGCGCGCCGGCGCGTTGGCCGTGGTGGCTCTGCTCGCCCTGCTGCTCGTTTTCGGACGCGACGGCCGCGCCGTCACGCTCGGCCGCCTCAGCCTGCGCCTTCCCGATACGCGCACCTCGTCGCGGCAATTTCTGGTTTCCGCCTTCGACATCGCGGCCTCGGCCTCCGTGCTCTACGTTCTGCTGCCGGAAACGCATGTCGGCTGGCCGACCTTCTTCGCAATCTATGCCGCCGCCGTCGGTCTCGGTGTGCTCAGCCACGTTCCGGCGGGGCTCGGGGTCTTCGAGACGGTCATCATCGCTGGTCTTGGCAATACAATCAGCATCGACGTCCTGCTCGGAAGTCTGGTCCTCTATCGCCTCGTCTATCACGTCCTGCCGCTGATCCTGGCGATCGGACTGGTCCTCGTTTCGGAAGTCCGGCAGCTCGCCTCCCATCCGATGGTGGCAGGCATGGGCCAGATCGGCGTCCGCCTGGCGCCGCCTCTGCTCTCGACGCTCTGCCTCATCCTCGGCGCGATGCTGATCTTTTCCAGCGTGACGCCGACGCCCGACACGAACCTGGATTTCCTCTCCGACCTCCTGCCCCTGCCGATCGTCGAGGGCGCTCACTTCCTCGCCAGCCTGCTGGGACTGGTGCTCGTCATCTCGTCGAGAGGCATTGCCCAGCGTCTCGACGGCGCCTGGTGGGTCTCGGTCGTCGGTGCCGCCGCCGCGCTGGTGCTCTCGCTTATCAAGGCCGTTGCGGTCTTCGAGGCGTTGCTGCTTGCGCTCTTCATCGGCGCCATGCTGTTGAACGGCAAACTCTTCACGCGGCATGCCTCCCTGCTCAGGCAGGCACTGAGCCCTTCCTGGCTGGCGGCCACGGCAGTGATTGCCGTCGGCGCCGTCGCGATCCTCCTGTTCGTCTACCGCGATACGCAATACAGCCATGATCTCTGGTGGCAGTTTGAGTTCATGGAGGACGCGCCGCGAAGCCTGCGCGCCACCCTCGGCGTCGTGGTCGCATCCACGGCCGTCGCCATTTTCAGCCTGCTTCGGCCAGTGGCATATCGGCCGGATACCCCGATCGCGGACGAACTTTCTCGGGCCACCGACATCGTCCGGCAACAGGACGTCGCCGATGCCAATCTCGTCCGCATGGGTGACAAGCGCCTGATGTTTTCGGAAAGCGGCAACACCTTCATCATGTACGGCATTCAGGGCCGTTCCTGGATCGCGTTTGCCGATCCGATTGGGCTGGAGGAAGAGATGGGCGAACTGGTCTGGCAATTCGTCGAAACGGCGCGCGGCGCCGGCGGACGCGCCGCCTTCTACCAGATCTCGCCCGCCATGCTTTCCTATTGCGCCGATGCCGGTTTGCGTGCGTTCAAGCTCGGCGAACTCGCCATCGTCGATCTCACGCGTTTCGAACTCAAGGGCGGAAAGCTCGCCAGCCTGCGCCAGTCCATCAGCCGCGGCGCGAGGGATGGCCTCGTGTTTTCCGTGGTGGAGATTCCCGACGTGCCGGCGATCTTGCCGGAACTGCAGGCGGTTTCCGACGCCTGGCTCGCGCATCACAATACACGCGAAAAGACGTTCTCGCTGGGCGCCTTCCGGGAGGACTACATCCTCTCGCAACCGGTCGCCGTGCTGCGCCAGGAAGAGCGCATCATCGCCTTCGCGACATTGATGGTTACCGAGACGAAGAAGGAAGCGACCGTGGATCTGATGCGCTTCCTGCCCGAAGCGCCGCGCGGCGCGATGGATTTTCTGTTCGTCAGCATCATGCAGCACATGCGCGAGACCGGCTACGAGACCTTCAATCTCGGCATGGCGCCGCTCTCGGGCATGTCGAAGCGGGAGATAGCACCCGTGTGGGACCGCATCGGCAGCACTATTTATGAGCACGGGGAACGGTTCTACAACTTCAAGGGACTCAGAGCTTTCAAATCGAAGTTCCACCCGAGCTGGCAGCCGCGCTATTTCGCCGTGTCCGGCGGCACCGGCGCCCTGATGGCGCTGATGGACGTCACGCTGCTGATCGGCGGCGGCATCAGAGGAGTTGTCGGAAAATGAGACTTCGCCACGTCATGATGATGGTTAGCCTTATGGGCGCCACGGGCCTCGCCGGCACCCTTCACGCGCAGGAGCCGCCGAAATTCGATACCGGCATGATACCCTCGCAGCACATCTTCCTGCCGGATGGCGAGGCCGATGCCAGCGTCTTCCTGATATCCGATACCGCTGGCTGGAGTAACACCGACGAGCAGGAGGCCAAGGCTCTCGTCGAGAAGGGCGCTGCCGTGGTCGGCATCGATTTTCCCTCTTACCTCGCCGCGCTACGCAAGGACGATGGCGACTGCATCTACATGATTTCCGATGTGGAGGCACTCGCTCAGCAGATCCAGCGCGCCACCGGCAACAGCAGCTACCGGCCGCCTATCATCGCCGGAATTGGTGAAGGCGGAGCCTTGGCGCTCGCCATGATCGCCCAGAGCCCCGTGGCGACGATCGGCGAAGCGGTGGCGGTCGATCCGGCTGCCGGCATTCCGCTGACGAAACAGCTCTGCACTCCGGCCTCGAAGGAGCAGCGGGGCGACCGGATGGTCTACGGCCTGACCGATGGCGAACTGCCCGCGGGCGTCACGGTTCTGTTTTCCAAGAGCGCCGATCAGGACGGCCGGGACCATGTCGCGGCGCTGACGGCCGCGCACCCGGATATCGAGGTGCAGGATATCGACGACGCGCCCGCGGATGCGCTTTTGCAGACGCTGAGCGATCGGGTCGAAGCATCGGGAGACGCCGACAACCCGCTCGGGCTTCCGCTGACCGTTCTCGAAACCGCGCCGAAATTCGACACCATGGCGGTGGTCTATTCCGGCGACGGCGGCTGGCGCGACATCGACAAGGAGATCGGCGGCGCGCTGCAATCCTCCGGCATCCCGACCGTGGGGGTGGATTCGCTTCGCTATTTCTGGTCGGAGCGCAAGCCCCAGGATGTAGCCGACGACCTGACCCGGATCATCGATACCTACCGCCATCAGTGGCATGTGAAGCACGTTCTCCTTGTCGGCTATTCCTTCGGCGCGGATGTTCTGCCCGCGACCTACAACCTACTTACCGACAAGGAAAAGCAGCATATCGCGCAGATTTCGCTGCTCGCCGTCTCGCACGAGGTCGACTACGAGGTCTCCGTGTCCGGCTGGCTCGGCGTAGCCGGCGACGGGGCGGCGGGCGCCCCCGCCCCC
>NZ_JBHFJG010000022.1:19101-67147 GCF_057559155.1 Rhizobium moroccans
GCCGGCGACGGGTCGGCGGGCGACCCGGCCAGCGATATCCGCAAGATCGATCCCGCGCTCGTCCAATGCTTTTACGGCACCGATGATGACGACGACGACGCCTGCCCCACGCTCAAGGACACACCCGTCGAGATCATTCCGGTCGATGGCGGGCACCATTTCGACGGGGACTACGAAGCTCTCGCCAAACGCATCACGGACGGATTGACGAAACGCCTGGGCCGATAGAGCATCCCTCTAAAATCCGGCCCCGTAGGCATCTTCCTCCGCCTCGACGACAAGCTGCTTCAAAAGGCCGACCGACTGAACATCATTGTCGATCTTCGGAGAGTAGGCGACCGAAAGCCAGTTCACCGTATAACCGTTCTTCTGAAAAAAGCCGATCGCCTCGGCATTCCGGGCATGGGTCGCGACGCGGGCGACTTCGAACCCCTGCTGCACGATCTGGCGCTCGATCTCCTGCAAGAGGGTTCTTCCGATCCCCCGTCCCTTGAGGGCCGGCTCGATCCAGAAATCGCTGATCAATTCATCCAGGCCTTCGCGCGCCGCCCAGCCGGCGAGGCTTCCGCCCTGCTCGACGACGGTGATGGTCAGCCAGGAGGAACGGGTGAAATTCCGGAAGGCGGCGCGGGCGTTTTCCCGCATCGCATCCGTTCCGCCGATCGGAGACATGGCCTTTTCCCAGGCCCTCAACCCGATCGTCGCCAATATCTCCGCTTCATCCCCGCGCGCGTTGCGAATGGTGATCATGACCGCCCCTACTCGCGCCCAGTACACCATCGAGTTCAAGCTTTTGCCAGCCCCGAATTCCGCGCTCCCGGAAGGGCTCGGCTTGACGATTGTGGAAAACCGCCTTAGTTGCAAGCCCGTACTCATGGAGTTTTGATGTTCTCTCTCGCTGAGACCCGGTAAGGGGCCAGCCCGCAGATTTCCTGCCGCTGGCCCAGGCAAAAACGGCAAACCCCGACGTCATGCGACGCCGGCGACGTTTTTGTATGCCCTTCCGCAAGCCGGAAGAGCTTATCCGGACATCGAAACAATGGATATTTCCCGCGCCGAACAGCGCATCCTTCACCTGCTCGCTCAGGGCGGCAGGATCGAACTTACCCGAGACGACAACAGGAAGATCGAGAAGATCCAGCTCCTCACCCGCGAAGGCTGGGCCTTCAATGGTCTCGACCTGACAACCTTCCGCAAGCTCAAGCAGAAGCGGGCGATCAAATCCTCGGGCGGCAAGCCCTACCGTATCACCGAACGGGGCCTGCAACTGGTGAGATCGCAACTGGACAACAGATGATACGAACGGCGGCGCTCGCGAGGGCGCCGCCTTTTTCCTCCGGCGCTATCTCCTGAGGTATTCCGCCGTCATTGCAAGCTCCTTGCGAAGCAGCTCGGCCGCCGAATCGTCGAACTGAACGTCTTCGCAAAGGCGAATGATCAGCTCCCTGTATTCCGGATATTTCCGCAATTCGTAGGCCGCGGCCATTTTGGAGGCTGTGGAATTGCCTTCCATTCCCAGGTGCTCGGTGATCTGGAAGAACCGTTCATAGCGCTCGTGCACGTTCCTGCTTCTGAGAGCTACAACATAAGCTGCCGCGGACCAGGCCAGGACACAGAACGGAAGCGCCAGGCCAAGATAGGCAATCCATTCCATAAAGGTCAAAGGCATCTCGTCACCACTGTTTCGCGTCGCAATCCATGGTCGTTTCAACGACCATGCGGTTCATAGCACGTGAAAGTGGGCCTTCGAAGAGGAAAGCAACCTAGCGGGACAACACCTTCTCGAGGTGTACTTTTTCGAGCTCGATGCCCATGCTTTTGGAATATTCGCGACCGCGCCAGGCGATATCGAAGCCGCAGCGTTCGTAAAGCCGAATACCACCAGCGTTACGCGCTTGCGTATCCAGCCTTGCGGTCTGGTATCCTTCAGCACGAATGTCATCGCAGAGGCTCAGCAAGAGCGCCTTGCCAATTCCTCTGCCCTGCAGGCTCGGGAGAACCCATAGATCGGAAATGTAGTTCGGCGCGCCATCGCGCGCACCCCAGCCGACCACAGCTCCATCCAGTTCGCCCACATGAACCAGCGCATTCGTTTGGCTGGCAAAGATCTCAAAAGCGTGCCGCGTGCGCTCGACCACGTCGAGAGCCAATTCGCAGCCTTTGAACGCGTCGCTGGATTTCCAGGCGGTAAAGCCAACCTCGCCGACCACATGGTGATCGGCGACGGTCATTTTCCTGATTATGAGCCCGCTTACCACCACTTGGCCGGGGTGAAGCGGCCGGCGGCCTGTTCGATGACATGGGCGGTGCGGAACAGCGTCTCCTCATCGAAGGGCTTGCCGATGAGTTGCAGGCCGAGCGGCAGCCCCTTGTGGTCGAGGCCGGCAGGAACCGCGATGCCGGGCAGGCCGGCCATGTTCACAGTCACCGTGAAGATGTCGTTCAGATACATCTTCACGGGATCGGAAGCGAGGTCCTCATCGGCGACGCCGAAGGCGGAGGACGGCGTGGCGGGCGTCAGGATTGCATCGACGCCGGCGTCGAAGACCTGCTCGAAATCGCGCTTGATGAGCGTGCGAACCTTCTGCGCCTGCAAGTAATAGGCATCGTAGTAACCGGCCGACAGCACATAGGTGCCGATCATGATACGGCGCTTGACCTCCTTGCCGAAGCCGGCAGCACGGGTCTTCTCGTACATGTCGATGATGTCCTTGCCGTCGACGCGCAGGCCGTAACGAACGCCGTCGTAACGGGCAAGGTTGGAGGAGGCTTCCGCCGGGGCCACGATGTAATAGGCCGGCAGGGCGTATTTCGTGTGCGGCAGGGAAATATCGACGATCTCGGCGCCTGCATCCTTGAGGAAGGCGATGCCCTGTTGCCAGAGCGCCTCGATTTCCTCCGGCATGCCGTCGACGCGGTATTCTTTCGGGATGCCGATCTTCATGCCCTTGACCGACTGGCCGAGGGCGGCTTCGTAATCCGGAACCGGCAGATCGACGGAGGTCGTGTCCTTGGCGTCCACGCTTGCCATGGATTTCAAGAGGATCGCGGCATCGCGCACATCGCGCGCGATCGGGCCGGCCTGATCCAGCGACGAGGCGAAGGCGACCGTGCCCCAGCGCGAGCAGCGGCCATAGGTCGGCTTGATGCCGACCGTGCCGGTGAAGGCGGCCGGCTGACGGATGGAGCCGCCGGTGTCGGTAGCGGTGGCGCCGGCGCACAGATGGGCGGCAACGGCTGCGGCCGATCCGCCGGAGGAGCCTCCCGGCACGAGCTGCTGATTGGAGCCCTTGGCCCGCCACGGATTGATGACCGCGCCGTAATGAGAGGTCTCATTGGAGGAGCCCATGGCGAACTCATCCATGTTGAGCTTGCCGAGCATCACCGCGCCGTCATCCCAGAGGTTCTGGGTAACGGTCGATTCGTATTTCGGCTTGAACCCGTCGAGGATATGCGAGCAGGCTTGGGTATGGATGTCCTGCGTGGCAAAGAGATCCTTGATGCCAAGCGGAATGCCTTCCAGCGCGCCAGCCTTGCCGGACGCGAGCCGCGCGTCGGAAGCCTTGGCCATTTCCAGCGCCTTTTCAGATGTCACCGCGATATAGGCGTTCAGCGCTCCGTTCGCCGCATCGATCGCCTTGAGATAGGCGTCCGTCAGTTCGACGGCGGAAAATTCCTTGGCCTTCAGCTTTTCGCGGGCTTCGGCAATGGTCAGGCTGGTCAATTCGGTCATGATATCGTTCTTCGAAAGAGCTTGAGGACGTGGCGGAAGGTCAGCGGCAGCCCGGAGGCGCTCACTCGACCACTTTCGGCACGAGGAAGAAATTCCGGTCGCTATTCGGCGCATTGGCGATCACGTCGTCGGCCTTGTCGCCATCGGTCACCGCATCGTGGCGCCGGCGCATCGCCATGGGCATTACGGAAGTCATCGGCTCCACGCCGGTGACGTCGACTTCGGAAAGTTGCTCGACGAAGCCGAGGATACCATTCAGTTCGCCCACCATGCGATTGGCCTCATCCTCGGAAACCGCGATGCGGGCGAGATGAGCGACGCGCTTGACGGTGGCGAGATCGACGGACATGGCATGAACTCCGGGCAAGAAATTTCCTACCGCTATAATGGCCATGTCCGCCCTTCGCAACGGGGGATGCGGTAATATCAGAAGGTGAGCGCCGCGCCAGGCGCGGGCGCTTCGACCCGCGTGCGCGTTCCTTCCATGCCCTTGACGAATTTTTCCGGCGTCTGATCGATGATCGGGAAGGAGCCGTAATGGCAGGGAATGGCGTGCTTGAAATCGAAGAAGCGCTGGCAGGCGAGCGCCGCCACGGCACCGCCCATGGTGAAACGGTCGCCGATCGGCACGAGGCCGATATCGGGTTGGTGCAATTCGTTGATGAGGCCCATGTCGGTGAAGATGTCGGTATCGCCCATGTGCAGGAGCGACGGCTCGTCATCGATATGCAGCATCAGGCCGTTGGCGCTGCCGAGCGAATGGGAAACGCCGTCCTCGGTGACCTGAGCCGAGGAATGCAGCGCCTGCGTGAACGTGACGGTGAAGCCGTCGAAGGCGACCGTGCCACCGGTATTGCCCATGTCGAGCTTTTCGACGCCCTTCGTGCCGAGCCAGGCGGCGAGATCGGCATTGCCGAAGACCACCGCGCCGGTTTCCCTGGCGAGTGCGACAGTATCGCCCACATGATCGCCATGGCCGTGCGTGAGCAGGATATGGGTAATCCCCTCGGCGGCTTCCTTGCGGTCAAGACCGGAAAAACCGGGATTGCCGGTGAAAAACGGATCAATGAGGATTTTTGCCCTTGCCGTCTCGATGCGGAAGGCGGCGTGGCCGAGCCAGGTGATCTTCATGGATAACTCCTTGGATATAAGGGTGGAAGTATAAGGGAGGCCGACGCGGTGGCAACATAGCAGGGCGACTTCCATCTCATCACATGGCCAATGCGGCAGACCTGCGGTGGAGCGGTCGAGACCAGCAGTTGCAAGCTATCATCGCCTAGGCTAAGCGACCGGAAGGGGCCGCGCGCTCAATAGAATGCGCGAAAACTTCATCCTGCTCACCCAAGGAAACCAACATGGCCGGCAATGGTGACGAATACGTCTACGACGAGGTGACGGGTGAATGGCTGCCCGCCTCCGAGATGGCCGCCAAAGCTGCGGAAGAGAATGCCGTACGCGACGCGACCGGCAACGTGCTGGCCGATGGCGACGCAGTCACGCTCATTAAGGACCTCAAGGTCAAGGGCGCCGGCCAGACTCTGAAACAGGGGACCGTTATCCGCTCGATACGTCTTACCGACAATCCCGAAGAAATCGATTGCCGCCACGATACGATCAAGGGTCTTGTACTCAGGACGGAATTCGTCCGCAAAAAGAACTGAGACCGCAACAGGGATGCTATGCCATGGCAACGCTGACCATCGAGGAACTCGCAGGTCACCTCGCCCCGAACCAGCCGATCGCCGGCCTTGACCTCGGCACCAAGACGATCGGTCTTGCCGTTTCGGATCTCGGGCGGCGTTTTGCGACACCTCGCCCCGTCATCAAGCGTGTGAAATTCACCAAGGACGCGGAGGTGCTGCTCGCCTTTGCTGAAAAGGAAAAGATCGGCGGCTTCGTCATCGGCTTGCCGATGAACATGGACGGCTCCTCAGGGCCCCGGGTGCAGGCCACCCGCGCCTTCGTGCGCACCATGGGCGAGAAGACTGCCCTGCCCTTCGTCTTCTGGGACGAACGGCTCTCGACAGTCGCGGCCGAGCGCGCGCTTCTGGAAATGGACGTGTCGCGGGCGAAGCGCGCGGAGCGGATCGATTCGGCTGCCGCGAGCTTCATCCTTCAGGGAGCGCTCGACAGGCTCTCCTCGCTTGCCAGGGCCTCGCGAGATCCGGACCGCGCAGACTGACGCCTCCGCCACCAGGCGGCGATCTGCTTGCGCTTGCGGAAAGCGATGATCGCGAAGACGATCAGGCTGTCGACGACGATGGCGCGGGCAACGAGCGGCGGGATGGTTTCGGGCGGAATGCCCAGAACCTGACCGTAGATCTGGAACACAAGATCATGGGTCTGCCTGGTCAGCATAAAGAAGCCGAAGCTCATGTCGTAGTAGGATAGCCCGTACCAGCTCGTCAGCAGCAGGACGGGACCCGCCCACAGGATCAGGAACCACTTCATGTGGTCACCCCCTTCGGTTGAGCCGGATCGAACTCCAGCAACACGATCCACCTGGCCAGAGCCATGATGCTCAGCACCATCGCAGGCACCGCGATATTGAGCGCCAGCACCGCGAAGAACATCGTCATGATGCCCAGCAATGCTCCGTTCTGGAGTGTCGTTCCCATGACCGGTGCCCGACGAAGGATCGTGGTTAATGATATGTTAACGACACACTAGCCGCGGAGGCGGCCGGCGCAATGCAAAGTCATGCCTATGGTTAACGGGCGGCCGCCGGCCTGTGGACAAACAGGAACCGGCTCAGCCGTAGATGGCGCGCACCAGGCGGCGGACCGATACGGCGACCTTCTCCCAATCTTTTTCCGTACGAAGCGGCAGGCCTGCGAACTGGCCGGTAGCGGAGGCAGAGATCACCAGATGCTGGATGGAGGCGAAGAGCAACGCATTCACGGTCGGGGCATCCACGCCCTTCGGCGGAACAAGCGAGCCGCGCATCCGGTCGAGCCATCTGGCGAGCGCCTTGGCGCGAGCTTCGGAAAGCTTGCGAACCTGCGGGGTATCCTTGGATACCTCCCAGGCGACAATCTTGCAGACCAGCGGATCGTCTCGCAGCGCTTCCATGAAGAGAAGCGCCAGCCGCTCCATAAGATCGCCATAAGTGAGCACGAACGCGCCGCCCGTATCTTCCGGAATGCGATCCTTGACCCAGTTACCCAGATCGGCGCCGATCGCCTCGATCAATCCGTCGAGCCCGCCATAGTAGCGATAGATGAGCTGCTTGTCGCAGCCCGCGCGCCTGGCGATGGCGTTGATGCCGAAGCCCTGAAACCCCTTCTCTGCAAGCAGATCGCGCGCCGCGGCGAGGATCGCCTGTTCGGTGCCCGCACGGTTTTTCACCCGTTTTTCCGGCACCGATGATCCTGTGAGTTCCTGGATTTGCAGCATGTTCCAACTTCCGGTGTTTTCAGGCGCATAGTGTGCCGCGCGACGACCGGCAAGCGGTTTCGGACAACATGCACAGGATTGGAGGTAATGCGCGTCAGCTCGCGGGCGGGTAGAGCAGGTCCACGATATAGCCGGCATCGAAGCGCGAATCGAGCATCCCGTAAGTCGAGCGCCAACCTCCGGCAAGCCGGGTTTCCAGGAAGGCGTCGGCGATCTTGCCGGCACCGAGCCGGACGAGTTCGCATGCTGCAGCCGCCAACGCGAGCTGCTCCACCAGCAGGCGGGCCGCCCCCTCGTCGCTCTCGCAGAGCGCCATGGCCGCCCGCAGCACTTCCACCGTCTTCTTGCCGGATGCGCCGAGATCCCGCTCGAACCCTTGCAGCACCGTATCGAAGAGATCCTTGCCGCGCGAAAGCACGCGCAGCACATCGAGCGCCATCACATTGCCCGAGCCTTCCCAGATCGCATTGACCGGAGCTTCCCGGTAGTGCCGCGCGATCGGGCGTTCTTCGATGTAGCCATTGCCGCCGAGGCATTCCATCGCCTCGTAGATCAGCGAAGGCGCGATCTTGCAGTTCCAATATTTGATGACCGGCGTCATGACGCGCGCGAAGGCGGCATCGGCCGGATTGCCGGCCGCACGGTCGAAGGCATCCGCCAACCGGAAGGCCAGCGCCGTCGCAGCGGCAACGTCGAGCGCCATGTCGGCAAGCACGCGGGTCATCAGCGGCTGGTCGATCAACATCTTGCCGAAGACGCTACGGCCGCGGCAATGATGCACGGCTTCCGCAAGCGAGGCGCGCATGATACCCGCCGATGCCAGGGCGCAATCGAGCCGTGTCAGCGTCACCATGTCGAGAATGGTGCGGATACCGCCGCCCGGCTGCCCGAGGAGATAGCCGAACGCAGCGGTGAACTCCACCTCGGTCGATGCGTTGGAACGGTTGCCGAGCTTGTCCTTCAGGCGCTGGAACTGCAGGCCGTTCGCCGATCCGTCCTCCAAAAGGCGCGGCACCAGGAAGCAGCCGACGCCCTCCCCCGTTTTCGCCAGCATGACGAAACCGTCGCTCATCGGCGCCGACATGAACCATTTATGGCCGGAAAGCCGATAGACGCCGTCGCTCACGCGCTCCGCCGTGGAGCGGTTGGCGCGTACGTCCGTTCCGCCCTGCTTTTCGGTCATGCCCATGCCGAGCGTGATCGCGTTCTTCTGCAACGCGGGCCGGTTGGACGAATCATATTTGCGCGAGAGTATCTTCGGCGCCCATTCCTTCTGCACCCGAGGCGAAGCCATGAGCGCGGCGATCGAGGCGCTTGTCATGGTGAGCGGGCAGAGATGTCCGCATTCGAGCTGCGCCGTCAGGTAGAAGCGCATGGCGCGCGCCATGTGCTCATGGCCCTTGGCTTCCGGGATGTTTTCCCAGATCGAGGAATGCAGCCCGGTCTGCATCGAGCGGCGCATCAGCGCATGCCAGGCGGGGTGGAACTCCACCTGATCGAGACGTTCGCCGCGCGGCCCGTGCGTCTTCAGCTTCGGCGGGTTCTCGTTCGCCATGCGCGCCAGTTCCTGCGCCTCCGGCGAGGTGACGTAACGGCCGAGGGCATCGTATTCCTCGCGAAGCGTGCGATGCAATCCGGAGGTCAGGTCCACCACGAGCGGATCGGAACGATAGGCATTGATACCGGACCAGGGATGAGGCTGGTTCAGTTCGGCAAATTTTTCTTCGGCACGCGATATCTGGTTCATGATTGGGTTCTAGCGGGTTTCTTTGGAAATTGCAGCGGGATGCGGGAAATTTCCCGTGCATTCGCTTGCCCCCCATTTCGCGAGACCTTATAGACCGCCGAACGCAAGCGGAGACGTGTCCATGGTCTTCTTCCCTCACCGCCACCTTCTCGGCATCAAGGGTCTCACCGAACAGGATATCACCTTCCTTCTCGATAAAGCCGACGAAGCGGTCAAGATCAGCCGCCAGCGCGAGAAGAAAACCTCCACCCTTCGGGGCCTCACGCAGATCAATCTGTTCTTCGAAGCCTCGACTCGCACCCAATCCTCGTTCGAGCTCGCTGGAAAACGCCTCGGCGCCGATGTGATGAACATGTCGGTCGGCAATTCCTCGGTGAAGAAGGGCGAGACGCTGATCGACACGGCGATGACGCTGAACGCCATGCGGCCGGACGTGCTGGTACTGCGCCACTCCTCGGCCGGCGCGGCCGCCCTGCTCGCGCAGAAGGTTACCTGCTCGGTGGTGAACGCCGGTGACGGCCAGCACGAGCATCCGACCCAGGCGCTGCTCGATGCGCTGACGATCCGCCGCGCCAAGGGCAAGCTCTCGCGCATCATCGTGGCGATCTGCGGCGACGTGCTGCATTCGCGCGTCGCGCGCTCCAACATCCTGCTTCTCAACGCCATGGGCGCGCGGGTCCGCGTCGTGGCGCCCGCGACGCTGCTGCCTTCCGGCATCGCGCAGATGGGCGTCGAAGTCTTCCATTCGATGGAGGAAGGCCTGAAGGACGCCGACGTGGTGATGATGCTGCGCCTGCAGCGCGAGCGCATGTCGGGCGCCTTCGTGCCTTCGGTGCGCGAGTATTTCCACTTCTACGGCCTGGATGCCGAGAAGCTGAAGGTTGCCAAAGACGATGCCCTGGTCATGCATCCCGGTCCTATGAACCGGGGTGTCGAGATCGCCTCGGACGTCGCGGACGGCCCGCAGAGCGTGATTGCCGAACAGGTGGAAATGGGGGTCGCGGTGCGCATGGCGGTGATGGAAACCCTGCTTCTCTCCCACAACCAGGGAGAACGCGCATGACCGGTCCGACAGTCCTCAAGAACCTTAGGATCATCGATCCCTCCCGCAATCTCGACGAGACCGGCACGATCGTCATCGGCGCCGACGGGCGCATTCTCGCAGCCGGCAGGCAAGCGCAGAACCAGGGTGCTCCGGAAGGGGCGACGGTGAAGGACTGCAGAGGCCTCCTCGCCGTTCCCGGCCTTGTCGATGCGCGCGTCTATGTCGGAGAACCGGGCGCCGAACATCGCGAAACGATCGAATCGGCAAGCCGCGCGGCGGCGGCCGGCGGCGTCACCTCCTTCATCATGATGCCGGATACCGATCCGGTGCTCGACGACATCGCGCTGGTGGAGTTCGTGCAGAACACCGCGCGCAACAAGGCGCTCGTCAACGTCCACCCCGCAGCGGCGCTCACCAAGGGGCTTGCCGGCGAGGAGATGACGGAGATCGGCCTGCTGCAGGAAGCCGGAGCAGTCGCCTTCACCAATGGACGAAGCGGCCTTTCCGATACGCTGATCCTACGCCGCGCGATGACCTATGCGCGCGAATTCGACACCGTCATCTCGCTGGAGCTGCGCGAAAAATACCTCGGCAACGGTGTGATGAACGAAGGCCTGTTCGCGAGCTGGCTCGGCTTGTCCGGCGTCCCCAGGGAGGCCGAGGTCATCCCGCTCGAAAGGGACCTGCGCATTGCCGGGCTGACGCGCGGCAAGTATCACGCAGCGAAGATCTCGGTGCCGGAATCGGCGGAAGCCATGCGCGTTGCCCGTTCGCGTGGCGCCAACGTCACCTGCGGCATCTCGATCAACCACCTGTCGCTCAACGAGAACGACATTGGCGAATACCGCACCTTCTTCAAGCTCTCGCCGCCGCTGCGCACCGAAGACGACCGCGTGGCCATGGTCGATGCGCTTGCCGATGGCACGATCGACATCATCGTCTCCTCGCACGATCCCCAGGACGTCGACACCAAGCGGCTCCCCTTCGCGGATGCCGCCGACGGAGCGATCGGGCTGGAGACCATGCTGGCGGCCGCCCTTCGCCTGCATCACAGCGGACAGGTGCCGCTCATGCGGCTGATCGATGCCATGTCGACACGTCCCGCACAGATATTCGGGCTTGACGCCGGCACGCTGAAACCCGGCGCGAAGGCGGATATCACGCTGATCGATCTGGACGAGCCTTGGATCGTTTCGAAGGATATGCTTCTGTCGCGCTCGAAGAACACGCCCTTCGAGGATGCTCGTTTTTCGGGCCGCGCGGTGGCGACCTACGTGGCCGGCAGGTGCGTCTACTCTGTTTAAGAGGGAAAAAGCGTGAGTGAGCTTTTCAACTGGCAGATCACCCTGCCTATCGCACTTGCAGCGCTCGTGCTGGGCTACTTGCTGGGCTCCATTCCCTTCGGCCTGATCCTCACCCGCATGGCGGGCCTCGGCGATATCCGCTCGATCGGCTCGGGCAATATCGGCGCCACCAATGTGCTTCGAACCGGCAACAGGAAGCTCGCCGCGGCGACCTTGCTGCTCGACGCCCTGAAGGCGACCGCCGCGGCGCTCATCGGTACCTACATCTGGGGCCCCGAGGGCGGATTGCTCGCCGGCTTCGCCGCCTTCCTCGGCCATCTCTTCCCCGTCTGGCTCGCTTTCAAGGGCGGAAAGGGTGTCGCCACCTATATCGGCATGCTTCTAGGCGTCGCACCGCTGATGGTCCTCGTCTTCGCCGCCGTGTGGTTGGCGGTTGCCAAGATCAGCAAGTATTCGTCGTTATCCGCCCTGGTTGCGACACTTGTCATTCCGGTTGCATTGTGGTTTGTAGACGACCATAAGGTTGCGCTCGTCATGGCAGTCATGACCGCAATCTCCTGGTGGAAACACGAAGCCAACATCAAGCGGCTGATCGCCGGCACGGAAAGCAAGATCGGCCAAAAAGGATAGGCAATGCCGGACGGCGGCGCGAGGCGGGCGGGAATTGCGCTGACGGAAAGGCAAAGGATCGCCTGGCTCAGGCTGATCCGCTCCGACAATGTCGGCCCGGTCACTTTCAGGGAACTCATCAATCACTGCGGCTCGGCCGAGAATGCCCTTGCCATGCTGCCGGAGCTATCCGCACGCGGCGGCGCATCGCGCGCCATCCGCATCGCAACGGTCGAGGAGGCCGAGCGCGAGCTGGAGAGGGCTGCCCGGCACGGCGCGCGCTTCATCGGCATCGGAGAACCGGATTATCCGCCGGCGCTCCGCCAGATCGAAGGTGCGCCGCCGCTGATTGCCGCGAAAGGCGATCTAGGCATCGCGACAAGGCCTTCGGTCGGCATCGTCGGTTCCCGCAATGCATCGATCAGCGGTTCGAAATTCGCGGCCATGATCGCGCGAGACGCAGGCCGCGCGGGCTATACGGTGACGTCAGGGCTGGCCCGAGGCATCGACACCGCGGCCCATCGCGCCAGCCTGGAGACCGGCACCATCGCGGTTCTTGCCGGCGGGCTCGACCAGCCCTACCCGCCCGAGAACGTTCCTCTTCTCGAGGAGATCACGTCAGGCGCAGGCCTCGCCGTCAGCGAAATGCCCTTCGGCTGGGAACCACGCGCCCGCGATTTCCCGCGCCGCAACCGGCTGATCGCCGGCATTTCACTAGGCGTTGTGGTCGTCGAAGCCGCCGATCGATCCGGCTCTCTCATCACGGCGCGCCTGGCAGGCGATTTCGGCCGCCTCGTCTTCGCCGTGCCGGGATCGCCACTCGATCCACGCTGCCAGGGTACCAACGGACTTTTGAAGAACGGAGCGATCGTCACCACAGGTTCGGCGGATGTGCTCGAAGCGCTGGCGCCGCTTGCTCAAATCGATCTCTTTTTCGATCCCGCCGTCGAGGAACCGCTGGGTGAAGGAGGCAGCGACATGTTGCCGCCGCCCGACGATGATGTGCGGGCGCTCATCGCTTCCGCGCTCGGTCCGACACCGGTCGAAATCGACGATATCATCCGCCATACCGGGCTTCCGGCCGCTTCCGTCTATCTGGTTCTGCTGGAATTGGACCTTGCGGGACGGCTGCACCGCCACCCCGGCGGTATGGTCTCGCTGGCGATGGGTTGAATTGCCGCATTGAGCAGCTTCCAGTCACTCGCTTAGTTGATGGTGGTCAATTCAGCGAGGAAAAACGATGTTCGCCAACCGACTTGCAACCGCTGCCACGATCGCCGCCGCGACTGTCGTTTTCGCACTTTCGGCGCTCATGATGTGGATCTATGCGAGCGAACCTCGCACCGGCAGTTTCAGCGCAAAGTTTCATCTGACCGATCATCTTGGCCGTCCGGCAGACCAGGGTCTTTTCAAGGGCCAACCTTCTCTCGTCTATTTCGGCTATACCCATTGCCCGGTCGCATGCCCCACCACGCTCTATGAAATGGCAGGATTCTTCGAAAAACTCGGCGACGAAGGAAAGAACCTCAAGGGCTATTTCTTCACCATCGACCCCGAGCGCGACAGCCAGGAGGTGGTGAATGGCTATGTAACCGCTTTCACCGATCGCATCACCGGGTTCACCGGCGAGCCCGAGGAAATGCGCAAGGTCGTCGACGGCTGGCGGGTTCACGCGGAGAAAGTGCCGGACGGCAGCGGCGGTTACAGTATGGATCATACGCTTACGCTTTTCCTCGTCGGCGCGGACGGGAGATTGAAGGGCGTCCTTCCCTATGGAACCGATCAGGACGGAGCCCTCGATAAAATTCGCACGACGCTCCTGAAGTCCTGACACCAGCCAGATGCCAGGGCGCTCCTCCTCACCGGAGCGAATTGCGGTTCATCCGGAATGGAAGCGCCCACCCGCGTGCAGATCTCCAGCTTCGACATATGCCATCTCGATGAGATAGCACAGCATGTCTTCTCCCTCTGCGAGATTCCGAAGCTGTCTCAGCATATCGCGGATATAGGTGATGTTTTCCCGCGTCCGCTCCTTACTTTCGCCTCCGTCTTCCTTATTTTCCCGCGTCTGCTCCTGGCGATAGCCCTTTTTCTTCGCGTCGGGAATCATGCCTCACTCCTCTCGGACATTGCGCGGCCGGACTCGTTACCGCTCGAGTGCGTCACAACGAGAATATTCCATTTATCCTAGATTGCAATAATCTAAAAATACACTAATAAGATGCAACTCGTTGCATCTTATAATTTGGCAAGGCCTCTTGACCGCGACGAAAACGCCCTCCATGTCGGGAGGTCAGATTTTTGCTCGGGCGCACAAGCACTTCGGGCGAGGCCTCTTTATGCAGAGAAGCAGAATGAAAGTTGTCGTCGTAGAATCCCCCGGGAAAATTAAGAGCATCAACAAGTATCTCGGCTCGGGCTACAAGGTTCTCGCCTCCTTTGGTCACGTCCGCGATCTGCCAGCCAAGGACGGCTCGGTTCTGCCCGACCAGGATTTCGAAATGTTTTGGGAGGTGGACAGCGCGTCGCAGAAGCGCATCAAGGACATTGCCGACGCAGTGAAAAGCTCAGACGGCCTTATCCTCGCAACCGACCCGGATCGCGAAGGTGAAGCTATTTCCTGGCACGTGCTCGACGTTCTCAAGAAGAAGCGCGTGCTGGGCGACAAGCCGGTGGAGCGCGTCGTCTTCAATGCCATCACCAAGAAGGCTGTGCTCGATGCGATAGCGAGCCCGCGCGATATCGACGTGCCGCTGGTCGATGCCTATCTGGCACGCCGAGCGCTGGATTATCTTGTCGGCTTCAATCTGTCGCCGGTCCTCTGGCGCAAGCTGCCGGGAGCCCGCTCCGCCGGCCGGGTGCAGTCGGTCGCGCTCAGGCTCGTCTGCGACCGCGAGTCGGAAATCGAGCGGTTCGTTTCGGAGGAATACTGGAACCTTTCCGCGCTCCTGCGCACGCCCCGCGGCGACGATTTCGAGGCCCGCCTCGTCTCGGCCGACGGCAAGCGGCTGCAGAGCCGTTCGATCAAGAACGGCGATGAAGCCAACCGCCTGAAGGCGCTGCTCGAGGGAGCCGCCTATATGGTGGAATCGGTCGAGGCGAAGCCGGTCAAGCGTAATCCCGGCCCGCCCTTCACCACATCGACCCTGCAGCAGGCGGCCTCATCCAATCTCGGCTTCAATGCCTCGCGCACCATGCAGGTGGCGCAGAAGCTCTATGAGGGCGTCGATATCGGCGGAGAGACGGTTGGTCTCATCACCTATATGCGTACCGACGGCGTGCAGATGGCGCCGGAGGCGATCGACGGCGCCCGCCATGCAATCGGCGAGCAGTTCGGCAATCGCTACCTGCCGGAAAAGGCACGCTTCTATTCCACCAAGGCGAAGAATGCCCAGGAAGCCCACGAGGCAATCCGGCCGACCGATTTCAACCGCTCGCCGGATAAGGTGCGTCGCCATCTCGACGCCGATCAGGCGCGGCTCTACGAACTCATCTGGAAGCGTGGCATCGCGAGCCAGATGGCGTCTGCCGAAATGGAGCGCACCACGGTCGAAATCCTCGCCGATAACGCCGGCCAGACGGCCGGCTTGCGGGCCGTGGGTTCGGTCATCCGCTTCGACGGTTTCCTTGCCGCCTATGTCGACAGCCGCGATGATGCCGACAAGAACGAAGACGACGAGGAAGATGGCCGCCTTCCCGAGATTAACACGCGCGAAAAACTCGACAAGCAGAAGGTCGATGCGAGCCAGCATTTCACAGAGCCGCCGCCACGCTACTCGGAAGCCTCGCTGATCAAGAAGATGGAAGAGCTCGGCATCGGCCGTCCCTCCACCTATGCCGCCACGCTGAAGACACTCAGCGACCGCGAATACGTGACGATGGAGAAGCGCAAGCTGATCCCGGAGGCGAAGGGACGGCTGGTCACGGCTTTCCTCGAAAGCTTCTTCACCAAATATGTCGAATACGACTTCACGGCCGATCTCGAGGAGAAGCTGGACAAGATTTCCGCGGGCGAGCTGGACTGGAAGCAGGTGCTTCGCGAATTCTGGCAGGATTTCTTCGCTCAGATCGAGGATACCAAGGAGCTGCGCGTCACCAACGTGCTCGATGCGCTCAACGAAGCACTGGCGCCGCTGGTTTTCCCGAAGCGCGAGGACGGCAGCGACCCGCGCATCTGCCAGGTCTGCGGCACCGGCAACCTGTCGCTCAAGCTCGGCAAGTACGGCGCCTTCGTCGGCTGCTCGAACTATCCGGAATGCAACTATACCCGCCAGCTTTCTTCGGAGGGCGGCGCGGAGGCGGAAGCAAACGGGCTCAACGAGCCGAAAGCGCTCGGCGCCGACCCGCATACGGGCGAGCAGCTTACCCTGCGCTCCGGGCGCTTCGGCCCCTATATCCAGCGCGGCGAAGGCAAGGATGCCAAGCGCTCGTCGCTGCCCAAGGGCTGGAAGCCGGAAGATATCGACCACGAGAAGGCGTTGGCGTTGATCAACCTGCCGCGCGACGTCGGCAAGCATCCGGAAAGCGGCAAGATGATCTCTGCCGGGCTGGGCCGGTATGGCCCGTTCCTGCTGCATGACGGCACCTATGCCAATCTCGAAAGCATCGAAGACGTCTTTTCCATCGGCCTCAACCGTGCCGTGACCGTGCTTGCCGAAAAGCTGAGCAAAGGTCCGGGTGGCCGTACACGCGGAACGCCGGCCGCGCTCAAGGAGTTGGGCGACCATCCGGACGGCGGCACCATCACCGTTCGAGACGGGCGATACGGCCCCTATGTCAACTGGGGCAAGGTCAACGCCACGCTGCCGAAAGGCATGGACCCGCAATCGGTGACGATGGAGCAGGCGCTTGCCCTGATTGTCGAAAAGGGCGGCAAGGCCTCCTCCGGTAAGGCCAAGCCGAAGAAGGCGGCCGCGAAGGCCGGTAGCGACACCAAGAAAGCCGCGGCCAAGCCCAAGACCGCAGCGAAGAAAACCACGGCCAAGGCAAAGAAGACAGGAACGTGAGAGAACCGCGCGAGAGAACAAAACCGACAGACAGGCGCGGGAAGAACGCTCCTCCCGCAGAAAAGCCCGTCATCATCCATGGCGCCGTTCCACCGCGTGAAGTCCTCCTCGAGTTCATCGCCGACAATCCGGATCGGGCTTCCAAGCGCGAGATCGCCAAGGCCTTCGGCCTGAAAGGTGAAGCGCGCGTGGAGCTGAAAGATCTCCTACGTACGCTGGAAGGTGAAGGACTTCTCACCAAAAGCCGCAAATCGCTCGCCCGGCCGGGCGCCCTTCCCCCTGTGGCCGTGCTCGACATCACCACCCGCGACAAGGATGGCGAACTGATCGGGCGGCCGGCGGAATGGCCGGAAGATCAGGGTGCGGCACCGGCCGTCCTTATCCGCCAATCCTCGGAGAACCGGGGCAAGGGCAAGACGCCTGCCGCCGGTCTCAACGACCGGATCCTTGCGAAGATATTCACGAACAAGGACCGGACAGGCCCCGCCTATACAGCGCGGGTCATCAAGATCATCGATCGCCGCCGCGGCGCTTCGCTGGGCGTGGTGCGCAAGCTCGAACACGAAATCCGGCTGCTTCCCATCGATCGCCGTGGCGAGGAGATGGTAATCGAAGCGGATGGACTGGGCGAAGCCAAGGACGGCGATCTCGTCGAGGCGGAAACCATCCGCTCCAGCCGTTACGGCCTGCAGCGCGCACGCGTACTTTCGGTTATCGGCTCGGTCGCCTCGGAGAAGGCGATCTCGATGATCGCGATCTACGCCCACGGCATTCCGCATGTCTTCCCGAAGGCGGTGCTCGACGAGGCGGAGGCAGCAAAGCCGGCCAGCATGTCCAAGCGCGAGGACTGGCGCGACCTGCCGCTCATCACCATCGATCCGGCGGATGCCAAGGATCATGACGACGCGGTCTATGCGGAGCTCGACCCCTCGCCCGACAATCCGGACGGTGTGATCGTCACGGTCGCCATTGCCGATGTCTCCTGGTATATCCGGCCCGGAGCCCCCCTCGACCGCGAGGCGCTGAAGCGCGGCAATTCCGTCTATTTCCCCGATCGCGTCGTGCCGATGCTGCCGGAGCGCATATCGAACGACCTCTGCTCGCTGCGCGAAGGCGAGGACCGCCCGGCGCTCGCCGTGCGCATGGTCTTCTCGAAGGACGGGCGCAAGGCCGGCCACACTTTCCATCGCGTGATGATGAAGAGCGCGGCCAAGCTTTCCTATCAACAGGCCCAGGCGGCGATCGACGGCAAGCCGGACGACAAGGCGGGGCCTCTGCTCGAGCCTATCCTGAAGCCGCTATGGCACGCCTATTCCGTTCTCAAGCGCGGCCGCGACCGACGCCAGCCGCTCGAACTCGACATGCCGGAGCGCAAGATCATCCTGAAGCCGGACGGCACGGTCGACCGGGTCCACATTCCGGAGCGGCTCGACGCCCACAAGCTCATCGAAGAGATGATGATCCAGGCGAACGTGGCGGCCGCCGAGACGCTGGAGAAGAAGCGCCAGCCACTGGTCTACCGCGTGCATGACGCGCCGGCGCTTTCCAAGCAGGAAACGCTGCGCGAATTCCTCGCCACCATCGGAATTCCCATGGTGAAGGGCGGACAGCTTCGCGCCAATTCCTTCAACGGGATTCTTGCCAAGGCGCTCGATACGCCGCACCAGACCATGGTCAACGAGATGGTGCTCCGCTCCCAGAGCCAGGCGATCTACAGTCCCGAGAATATCGGGCATTTCGGCCTCAACCTGATGAAGTACGCGCACTTCACTTCGCCCATTCGCCGTTATGCCGACCTGATCGTGCACCGCGCGCTCGTCGGTTCGCTCGGTCTCGGCGAAGGCGGCATCACGCCGGACGAGGAAGCGGCGCTCGACGACATAGCGGCGGAAATCTCCACCTTCGAGCGCAGGGCCATGGCCGCCGAGCGGGACACCATCAACCGGCTGATCGCCCATCATCTTTCCGAACGGATCGGGGAAGAGTTCGAGGGCCGCGTGTCGGGTGTCACGAAGGCCGGCCTTTTTGTCACATTGCCGGTCTATGGTGCCGATGGCTTCGTGCCCATCTCCACGCTCGGACAGGATTATTTCATTTATGACGAAGCCCATCAGGCTCTATCCGGCGAAAAAACCGGCCTGGGCTACCAGCTCGGAGACAGCGTCGATGTCAGGCTGGCGGAGGCCGTGCCGCTTGCCGGCGCGCTGCGCTTCGAAATGCTGAGCGAGGGCCGCAAGATGCCGACGGCGACGCGCTCCTTCCACAAGTCCGGCAGGCGCGACCGTTCCAGGGGCCGGCCGTCGCAACCCGGCACGCGGCCGCCACGCCGCGGCCGCGGGAGATAGGAATGCAGGGACAGCGCCAGCAGCCGATACGCTATGGCGGAACGCAGGCAAGCGATCGGCCTCTCGGACGCTCGATCAAGCGGGGCCTGCTGAACACCTGTCCGAATTGCGGGACAGGCAAGCTTTTCCGCGCCTTCCTCAAGCCCGTGGACCGTTGCGCGGCATGCGGAGAAGAACTCCACCATCAGCGCGCCGACGACCTGCCGCCCTATCTCGTCATCTTCGTCGTCGGCCATGTGCTGCTCGGCGGCTACATGATGACCGACCTCATATTCCCTCTCTCCATGTGGCTTCACCTCGCCATATGGGCACCGCTTTCCGTGCTTGCCGCGCTCGCCACCATCCAGCCGATCAAGGGTGGCGTCATCGGTCTGCAATGGGCACTCCGGATGCACGGCTTCGGCGGTGAGGACGACAGCGCCGATCCCGGCCGCGGCGGACCGATTGCATGAAGACTTCGCAGGAGGAAGCCACGGTTTTCGCAGCGACGCGGAAAGAAAGCGCGCATGTTGCCGGGGTTCGTCCGCGTGACGCGGCATCGATTCTTCTGATCGACCGCTCATCCAATACGCCGAAAGTGCTGATGGGACGGCGCGGCAGGGGCCATGTCTTCATGCCCGATCTCTACGTCTTTCCCGGCGGGCGGCGCGATCCGCGCGACCATGCCCTGCCCTATCGCCGCGACCTGCATCCGCTGGTCATCGAAAAGCTGATGGCCGGCAGCCGCAGCGGCATGGGCGTCAAAGGCGCAAGGGCTCTGGCGCTCGCCGCTATCCGCGAACTTTGCGAGGAGACGGGTGCCGCGATCATCGATGCGCCGGCGGCTGACCTTTCCACGCTTCGCTATGTCGCCCGCGCGATCACACCGCCCGGAAACGTGCGGCGTTTCGATACCCGCTTTTTTCTCGGCTTTTGCGACGAGATGTCCCTCGATCTTTCCAATCTGGGGGCTTCCAGCGAACTCGTGGACCTGCGCTGGCTTGACATGACCGATCTTTCCAGCCTGAACATGCCGCTGATCACGCGCACGGTGCTAAGCGAGGTGAAGGAATTGATGGCGGCAAATCCCTCACCATCGTTTGGCAGCCCAGTGCCCTTCTATTCCGCGCGGCATGGGCAACTCGTCCGCACCCGATTGTAAGGATTTCTGAATGTCCCAGCCGACGACCGACGCCAACGGCCATGTCGAGGAAATCCATTGGCCTTCGCTGATCGCCGCGATTTCGGCCATCAGCGCCGTCGGTATAGCGATCGGCCTGGGCCTGCCCCTTCTCAGCATCATTCTCGAAAAGCGCGGCATACCCTCGACCTTGATCGGCCTGAACGCCGCGATGGCCGGCGTAGCTTCAATGGTGGCGGCGCCGATCACGACCAAGCTCGCGCATGACCACGGCGTCGCCAAGATCATGATGCTCGCCGTTGTTCTGGCGGCGTTGAGCGCGCTCGGCTTCTATTACGCCGAAGCCTTCTGGATGTGGTTTCCGCTGCGTTTCGCATTCCACGGCGCAACGACCACCCTTTTCATCTTGTCGGAGTTCTGGATCAACGACGCCGCGCCACCGCGGCGCAGGGGCCTGGTGCTCGGCATCTATGCCACGGTGCTCGCCATCGGCTTTGCGGTCGGGCCCCTCCTCTTCTCACTCCTCGGCAGCGAGGGCATTCTTCCCTTCCTGGTGGGTGCCGGCGTCATCTTGCTCGCCATCATTCCGATCTTCATCGCCAGGCACGAAAGCCCGGTGCTGAACACGAAACCCGAACGGCATTTCCTACACTACATATTCCTCGTTCCGACGGCGACGGCCGCTGTTTTCGCCTTCGGAGCCGTTTCTGCGGGCGGTCTCTCCCTGTTTCCGATCTATGCCCTGCGTTCGGCGCTCAGCGAATCGCATGCAGCGCTGCTGCTGACCGTCATGGGTGTCGGGAACATGGCCTTTCAGATCCCGCTCGGCATGTATTCCGACCGGCTGCGCGACCGCCGACCGCTTCTGACCGCCATGGCGGCGCTGGGGCTGGTCGGTTCGCTTGCCCTGCCCTTCCTGATCGAGAACTGGCTTTTGATGGCGGTGGTCCTGTTCTTCTGGGGCGGCTGCGTCTCCGGGCTCTATACGGTCGGGCTTGCCCATCTCGGATCGAGACTCACCGGCCCGGACCTGGTGGCGGCGAACGCAGCCTTCATCTTCTGCTATGCGGTGGGCACGGTCGCCGGTCCGCAGGCCATCGGGGCGGCGATCGATGTCACCGGAAAAGACGGTTTTGCCTGGACATTGGCCGCTTTCTTCGGCTTCTATGTGCTTGTTTCCGTTGGCCGGGCGATTTTAAGGCCAAAACGGAGTTGACTTTTCGGGCGCGATTTGTAATTTCGCGCCAGATTTTGCCGTGGACACCATCCGGCCGTCCGCGGCTTCATTTTTCTTAAAGGCAGAACGACCATGGCGAAAGCTACGACCATCAAGATCAAGCTGCTGTCGACGGCCGATACAGGTTTCTTCTACGTCACGACGAAGAACAGCCGTACGATGACGGACAAGATGACGAAGACCAAGTACGACCCGATCGTCAAGAAGCACGTCGAGTTCAAGGAAACCAAGATCAAGTAATCATTGATCTTGGGCATACCTCGGGCGCAGGCTGCAAGGCCGGGCGCCCTTTCTTTTGCCGTCAGGGCGGAGCCTTCGGGCGACAGTCTTCTGCAGGAAGTCCCTCAAAAGAAAAGCGCCGCTCCTTGAGGAAGCGGCGCTTTGATCGGGGGTCGACCGGCATGCAATCACGGCACGAGGAACCGCTTTTATTATGCCTGCCAGTCGACCGACCCCACGACCCAGGAGATGCGGCGGACCTGAGCATCATGGGGTATGGCTGACCCTGTTTGGGTACCATTTTTGCGTTGCGGCCAAAATTGCTCAGAAATGGAAGAAAATCAACACATTCTTAATGCGGAGGGCGATTTGCCTCCAGAGTTGGTTAAAATTGGGGCTAATGACTAGCCGCATTTCCATCTTGCTTTGCCGGAAGACCTAAGTAGCTTTGGCGATAGTGTAGTTTTACTACGATAGAATTTTCCAGCCCAATTCCAATTCGAAAGAAAATTCGGAAAAAATATTCAGCTTAAGGCTACTATCGACAGAAAAAGCGAGGAATCCAGAATATATCTGCAGTTAAAATTTGTATTTATTTCGTATTTACTGAGAAATTCTTAGAAAAATTGTCAATTATAGAAATCTCGAACGACAATCGGAATAAAACATCGCGCTTTTATTCGTTATCACAATCGTTACCAAATTCGTACGATCGCACCGCAACATGCCTTATCCACAGGCTTGCCGAAAGTCAGGCGGCGGCGGCAACGACTCTATTGCGGCCGCTGGTCTTCGCCTCGTACAGCGCGCGGTCGGCCTGCTTCAGCAGCCACTCCGGCGTCTCGGCGCCCGATGTGTTGCATGCCACCCCGACGGAAGCGGTAATGTTCAGCACCGCGCCGGAGCTGCGCAGAACGAAGGGCTCGTTCTCGATGATATGACGCAGACGCTCGGCGATGATCGCCGCAGCGGCAGCGTCGGTATCCGGCATCACGACAACGAATTCCTCGCCGCCGTAGCGGCAGGCCAGGTCAGCGCCGCGCACGGTCGAGCGCAGGCGTGAAGCGAATTCCCTCAGCACCTCGTCGCCCGCATCGTGGCCGAAGGTGTCATTGACGTGCTTGAACCGGTCTATATCGGTGATGCACACCGAAAGCGGCCTCGCCCGCGCCACGGCCCGGTTGAACACGACCTTCAGATGATTATCGAGATAGCGGCGGTTGGCGAGGCCCGTCAGCCCGTCGGTGACGGCGAGTTCTATGGTCTGGCGCACGCTCTGGCGCAGGCGGTCGTTGTAACGCTTGCGCCTGATCTGCGTGACGGTGCGCGCCAGGAGCTCGTTCGGATCGACCGGCCGAACGATATAGTCGTTGACGCCGAGATCGAGCGCGCGGGCAATCATATCCTCGGCGCCGAGATCGGTGACCAGCAGGACGGGAAGGAAGCGCGTGCGCTCGAGTAAGCGGAGCTGAGAGCAAAGCCGCAGCGGATCGTAGTCTTCGAAATTGGCGTTGACGATGACCAGATCGACCGGGTTCTCTGCAGCCTCGAACAACGCGGCCTGGGGATCGGACATGGCCATGACGTTCGCCACCGGCTTCAACGCCTTGATGATGCGCTCCTGGGAACTGGCGCGGCCATCCACCAACAGTACCTGGCCGGGCTCGTCCCGCCCGTCGCCTGCTTTCAGCATCTCTTCCATGCCCATGTTCTGCGCCGTTTCGGCGCGAACACGCAGCTCGTCGCTGAGCGTCTTGAGGCGCACCAGGCTCTTCACGCGGGAGACAAGCTGAAGATCGTTGACCGGTTTGGTCAGGAAGTCGTCGGCGCCTGCCTTCAGTCCTCGAACGCGATCCGAGGGCTGGTCGAGCGCAGTCACCATCACGACCGGAATGTGTGCGGTGCGGGCATTGTTCTTCAGCCGTTCGCAGACCTCGAAACCGCTGATGCCCGGCATCATGATATCCAAGAGGACGAGATCGACATGGGTATTCTCGCAGATATCGAGCGCCTTCTGTCCATCGGCCGCAGTCAGCACATCGAAATATTCAGCGAGCAGCCGGGCTTCCAGAAGCTTCACGTTTGCGGGAACATCATCGACCACCAATATTCGCGCCGTCATGCCCTACGCCCCGATCTCACGCGTCGCCCAGATAGGTTTTGATAGTCTCGATGAATTTCGGCACCGAAATCGGCTTGGAGACATAGGCTTCACAGCCCCCCTGCCGAATGCGTTCCTCATCGCCCTTCATGGCGAAGGCGGTGACCGCGATCACCGGAATGAGGTGAAGCTCGTCGTCTTCCTTGAGCCACTTGGTCACCTCCAGGCCCGAGACCTCGGGGAGCTGGATATCCATGAGGATAAGATCCGGACGATGCTTGCGCGCAAGGTCGAGCGCTTCCATGCCGTTGCGGGTCTGGATCGTGTCGTATCCCGACGCTTCGATCAGATCGCGGAAGAGCTTCATGTTCAGCTCGTTGTCCTCGACAATCATGACCCGTTTGGGCATGGCGATCCGTTCCTTAAATCCAGCCTTGCACGCCTGCATTCAGCATATATGGTCGCGCGAGGCCGATTCCATATGTCCTGTCGCGGACAGATTAACGCCATTTGGTTGAAAAAGAGGTAATTCGATCAAGGCAATGCAAAGCGATTCCGGAAACACCCGAAGCAATGCGGCCGGCGCGGAGGCAACGGCGGCGGCGATACTTGGCTGGCTCGCCGGCGAACCGGAGATGCTCGGGCGCTTCCTTGCGCTTTCCGGCCTGCTGGCGACGCAATTGCGCACCGCGGTGAACGATCCCGGTTTTCTCAGCGGCTTGATCGACTTCGTGATGAGCCACGAGCCGACGCTGCTTGCGTTCTGCGAGGCGACCGGCACCAAGCCCGAGGCGGTCGCCGCCGCCTGGCGGCATTATTCGCGACCGGGGCTCGATTCGGGAGAATATTGAGATTTCGACGACCGCCGATTTCGGCCTGCCCATTAGCAAGTGATATCCCCAGCACATGGCTGCCGCCGCCCTTGAGACTTGCGGGCTTTGGGCGTAACGTGCCGACGTTCAACCTTTGTTCCCCGTATGACGAGCGCGCCCGACAAGACACCCGGCTTCTGTCGCGACTGCCTTGCCGAGCAGAAGGCGGAGGCGCGCCGCTGCCGCACATGCGGCAGCCCTCGCCTCGTCTATCATCGCGAACTCTACGAGCTCAGCCTCGCCCATATCGATTGCGATGCCTTCTATGCGACGATCGAAAAACGCGACGATCCGACGCTTGCCGACAAACCGGTGATTATCGGCGGCGGAAAGCGTGGGGTGGTTTCCACGGCATGCTATATCGCACGCATCAACGGCGTGCGATCGGCCATGCCGATGTTCAAGGCGCTGGAGCTGTGCCCGGACGCTGTCGTCATCCGGCCCAATATGGAAAAATACGTGAAAGTCGGGCGCGAGGTGCGCGCGATGATGCAGGACCTGACCCCGCTCGTACAGCCGCTTTCGATCGATGAAGCCTTTCTGGATCTTTCCGGCACCGAACGCTTTCACCACGATCCGCCGGCGCGCATTCTCGCGAAGTTCGCAAAGCGTGTGGAAAACGAAGTGGGAATCACCATTTCGGCGGGGCTCTCCTACTGCAAGTTCCTGGCGAAAGTCGCTTCCGACCTCATGAAACCGCGCGGTTTTTCCGTCGTCGGCAAGGCCGAGGCGCTCGAATTTCTCGCGCCACGCCCGGTGACCACCATCTGGGGCGTCGGCCGCGCCTTCAACGCGACGCTCGAAGCGGACGGCATCCGTACCATCGGGCAGTTGCAGACGATGGAAGAGAGTGACCTCATGCGCCGCTACGGCTCCATGGGCCAGCGCCTCTTCCGCCTCTCCCGCGGAATCGATGATCGCGACGTGCATCCCAACGAGGCCGCGAAAAGCGTTTCGGCCGAGACGACCTTTTTCGAGGACATCTCCCGCTATGACGACCTCGTGCCCATTCTGCGCGGCCTTTCGGAAAAAGTCTCGACGCGGCTGAAGAAGCACTCGATCGCCGGCCAGACGGTCGTGCTGAAGCTCAAGAGCGCCGATTTCAAGTCTCGCACGCGCAACCGCCGCCTCGAAGATCCCACTCAGCTCGCAGACCGGATATTCCGCACGGGGCTCGCCCTTCTGGAACGGGAGACCGATGGCACGAAGTTCCGACTGATCGGCATCGGCGTCACCGATCTCGGCGACCCTGTCCGCGCCGATCCTCCGGACCTCGTGGATCGGCAGGCAGGACGTCGGGCCGCTGCGGAAGCCGTCATGGACAAGCTGCGCGACAAATTCGGGAAGGCGGCGGTGGAGACCGGATACACATTCGGCAAGCATCGGCGCGATCAATGAAATGTGATGGGAAACCTCACCACCCGCTGATTTTGATCACCTGTCGGAAAACATTCCTTTAACCAGATCAGCTAATATACACGCAAAAGTTTTGATCTGGGTGTGGGACATGTTGCGTCAAATCGCCTTCGGGATAGGCCTCCTTTCGGCGGCCATGTTGCCACATGCGGCGTGGGCGGAAGGCGCCCGCACGCTGCAGATCATCATTTCCAAGAACACGCAGTCGATGACCGTCTATGACGGGGACATGGTCGTGGCGACGTCACGCGTTTCCACCGGAAAGAACGGACATGAGACGCCCGGCGGCATCTTCTCCATTCTCGAGAAGCGCAAATATCACGAATCCAACATCTATTCGAACGCCCCGATGCCCTTCATGCAGAGGCTGACCTGGTCCGGAATCGCACTACACGAATCCGACTCGGTCCCCTCCTACCCCGCCTCGCATGGCTGCATCCGCATGCCGGGCATGTTCGCCAAGTCGCTTTACAAAATGACTCGGCGCGGCGTGCATGTCATCGTTTCCGATGCCCCGGTTACGCCAGCCCGCATCGATCATCCGGCACTCTTTGCGCCGCGCAAGCCGCTGCCGGATGGCGCGCTTGTTTCCGATCTCGAATTGCGGCCAACGAGGATCGACGATCCATCCAGGCCGGTAGAGGTCGCGATGCACGTCATGCCGCCCTCTCCCAGCAAGCAAGCAAAGCAGGCTGAAACCAAGGGGGAAAACGCTCCGTTGCGCATCCTCATTCATCGCCGTGGCGAAAAGGAAATCCTGCGCGACGCGCAAGCTCTGCTGACGGAACTCGGTTTCGATGCGGGCATACCGGACGGCGTTGCCGGGCCTAAAACGCGTTCCGCGATTGCGGGTTTCAAGCGCTGGAAGGAACTGCCGCAAAAGGATCCGCTTCTGTCGCCGGTATTCCTGGCGGCCCTCTATCGATCCGCAGGCAAGGCCGAGCCACCTTCGGGACAGCTCATGGTGCGGCAGAATTTCAAGCCGCTCTTCGAGGCTCCGATCGGCATTCGGCAGCCGGAACGTGCGCTCGGCACGCATTTCCTCATCGCCGACAAAGTGGACCGCGAAACGGAAAGCGCCGAATGGCGGGCGGTTACACTGGCCAATAGCATGGCGCCGCGGACGATGAAGCGGCTCGGCGTCACCGCCGAAGCCGATCCATATGATCCGAATGCGGCAGCCCGCGCGCTCGACCGGATCGATATCCCCGAGGACGTACGCGAGCGGATCGATGCGCTTTTGAGCGACGGCACCTCGCTGACGATCACCGACGACGGCTATAGCCCCGAGACCGGTAAGGGGACGGATTTCATCACCATAACCCAGCCTGCGACCACGGCGACGACCGATCCAAAACCCGTCAAACAAAGCGGAAAACGGAAAGGCTGAGGGCTGCGGCCAAGCACCGCTCTCAAAAAGATTCACCGAACGCGGCCAAGCGCTTGTTGCACCTGGTGTTTTCCTAAACCAGCTCTACGTCCAAAACGCCGGGCGCTGCTCGCAGAGCGGCGGCGATCTCCGGCGAGATGCGATACTTCTCGGTCAGTTCAACCTCGATCTCGCGCCGCCCGTCATCCTTGATGACCACGAAAGAGACGAGCCCATCCCCCTTCGCATTCAGATGCCGCGCAACCGTCTTGAGAGGGCCTGAATCCCGGACATAGACGCGCAGCGCCTTCTGCATGCGGACCGATTGCTCTTCCAGCGATTGCGCCGTTTGAATCCGAAGCCCGATGCCCTCCGGGCGTTCATCCGCCTGCACGGTGATGACCAGCGACTTGCCCGGCTCCAGGAGATCGCGATACTGCGCGAGCGCCTCGGAAAACAGCACCGCCTCGAACTGGCCCGACGCGTCGGAAAACGTCACGATGCCCATCTTGTTGCCGGTGCGCGTCTTGCGCTCCTGGCGCCCGGTAACGGTCCCCGCGAGGCGGCCCACGGTCGCGCCCTGCTTTACCGCCGCCGAGAAATCCGCAAAATTCTGAACCCGCATCTTGGCAAGCACTTCCGCATAGGAATCCAGCGGATGGGCTGAAAGGTAGAAGCCGAGGACCTGATACTCGCGCATCAGCATTTCGGATGGCATCCACGGCATGAACGGGGGCAGGATCAGCTTTTCAGGACCGGTGGCAGCCGACGAGCCGAAGAAATCCGACTGGCCGCTGACCTTCTCCTCCTGGGCGCGCTGGGCATAACCGATGACGCGGTCGAGACCGCCGATCAGCTCCGCCCTGTCCTTACCGAAACAATCGAAGGCCCCGGCGGAAATGAGGCTTTCCAGAACCCGCCGGTTGACCTGCTTCGGATCGATCCGCAGGCAGAAATCCTCAAGGCTCGCGAACGGGCGATCCCCCCTCACCTCGACGATGTGATCGGCAGCCGATTCGCCGACGCCCTTGATCGCGGCCAATGCGTAATAGATCCGGTTCTCGCCCGTCTCGAAACGTCGGAACGAGGTCTGCACCGAAGGCGGGATCACCGAAATGCCGAGCCGGCCGGCATCCTGCCGGAAGTCGTTCAGCTTTTCGCTGTTCGCCATATCGTAAGTCATCGAGGCGGCGAGGAATTCGACCGGATAGTGCGCCTTCATATAGGCGGTCTGGTAGGAGACGATCGCGTAAGCCGCTGCGTGGGACTTGTTGAAGCCGTAGTTCGCGAACTTGGCGAGCAGTTCGAAAATGTTTTTCGCCTGCGGCTTGGAGACGCCGTTCTTGACGGCGCCGTCGACGAAGCGCTCGCTCTGCTTGTCCATCTCCTCCTTGATCTTCTTGCCCATGGCGCGGCGCAAAAGATCGGCTTCACCAAGGGAGTAACCGGACAGGACCTGGGCGATCTGCATCACCTGCTCCTGGTAGACGATGACGCCCTGCGTTTCCTTCAATAGGTAATCGATGGACGGATGAACCGACTCGATCTCCTCCTCGCCGTGCTTGCGGGCGTTGTAGGTCGGAATGTTCTCCATCGGTCCGGGACGATAGAGCGCCACGAGCGCGATAATGTCCTCGATACAGTCCGGCCGCATGCCGATCAGCGCCTTGCGCATGCCGGCACTTTCCACCTGGAACACGCCGACCGTCTCGCCGCGCGAGAGCATCTCGTAGGTCTTGGTGTCGTCCAGCGGGATCTTGGAGAGATCGATCTCGATGCCGCGCTTTCGGCAGAAATCGACGGCGGTCTTCAGCACCGTCAGCGTCTTCAGGCCGAGGAAGTCGAACTTCACCAGGCCCGCCTGCTCCACCCATTTCATGTTGAACTGGGTGACCGGCATGTCCGAGCGCGGGTCGCGATACATCGGCACGAGCTTCGACAGCGGACGGTCGCCGATGACGATGCCGGCGGCGTGGGTCGAGGCGTGGCGGTAGAGGCCTTCGATCTTCTGGGCTATATCGAGAAGGCGGGCGACGACCGGTTCCTTGTCGGCCTCCTCCTGGAATTTCGGATCCTCCTCGATGGCCTTCGAAAGCGGTGTTGGATTGGCCGGGTTGTTCGGCACGAGCTTGCAGATGCGGTCCACCTGGCCATAGGGCATTTCGAGCACGCGACCGACGTCGCGCAGCGCCGCGCGGGCCTGCAGCGAACCGAAGGTGATGATCTGCGCCACCTGTTCGCGGCCGTATTTCTGCTGCACGTAGCGGATCACCTCTTCGCGGCGATCCTGGCAGAAGTCGATATCGAAGTCGGGCATCGAGACGCGATCCGGGTTGAGGAAGCGTTCGAAGAGCAGCGAAAAACGCAGCGGATCGACGTCGGTGATCGTCAGCGCATAGGCAACCAGCGAGCCCGCACCGGAACCGCGGCCGGGGCCAACCGGGATATTCTGCTGCTTCGCCCATTTGATGAAGTCCGCAACGATCAGGAAGTATCCCGGGAACTTCATCTTCTCGATAACGCTGAGCTCGAAGTCCAGCCGCTCACGGTAATCCTGTTCGGTATAGCCCCGCGTCAAGCCGAGCGTGGCGATGCGGTGCTCCAACCCCTCGATCGACTGGCGGCGAAGCTCCGCCGCTTCCGCCCGCTCGGCTTCTTCCGCATCGTCGGTCGCGCCGGTGAAGCGCGGCAGGATCGGATTGCGCGTCTTGAGGATGAAGGAACAGCGCCGCGCGATCTCGACCGTGTTTTCCAGCGCCTCCGGCAGATCGGCGAAAAGCTCCGCCATCTCCGCCCGGCTTTTCAGGTAATGATCGGGGGTCAGTCGGAACCGGTTGTCGTCCGAGACGATGGCGTTATGAGCGACGGCCATCAGCGCGTCGTGGGCATCGTAATCGCTCTTGGAAGGGAAAAAGGCTTCGTTGGTGGCCACCAGCGGCAGGTCGTGATCATAGGCAAGCGCGATCACCTTCTGCTCATGGCGACGGTCGTAGGAGCCGTGACGCTGCAGTTCCACATAGAGCCTGTCGCCAAAAACTTGCCTGAGCTTCAGGAGGCGCGACTCGGCTTGCGCCGCATTGCCCTCTTTCAGAGCGATGTCGACCGGGCCGCCGCCGGCTCCCGTCAGCGCGAGCAATCCTTCTGTACCGCCCTCCTCCAGCCAGGAGCGGCGGACATGCACCGCCTGGTGTCCCTCACCGCCGAGATAGGCCCGGCTGATAAGATCGACGAGCCGCTCATAGCCGACGGCATTGGCTGCGAGAACGACGATGGCAGGCAGCTTGGCAAGCTGGTGGTGATTGCCGCGCCGCTCTTCCGTCTGATCTTCCATATCGATCGAAAGCTGGCAGCCGATGATCGGCTGTATCCCCTCGCCGATCGCCTTCTGAGCAAACTCCAGCGCCACGAAAAGGTTGTTCGTATCGGTGATGGCGATCGCCGGCTGGTTGTCGGCCCCAGCCTTCGACAGGATCTTCTTGAGCGGCAGGGCGCCCTCAAGAAGCGAATAGGCGGAATGGACGCGCAAATGCACGAATTGGGGTGATGCCCCCGGCATGTCCGCTCCCGTCCTGGTTTCCGTCTGATCAGCCATCTTCCGCGCTATCCACCAAATGAATCAGGTGATTTTCCGGCGCGGCGCGACGAGAGTCCAGCCGAGAGTCTCTTCCTCAACGGAATTCCGGATGCCGGGAGCGGAAATCACATAGCCATCATGAACATCGAGAGGCTTGCCACGAAGGTGGCGATGGAAGCGAATGCTGCAACGTCGCGAAGCATGTCAGTCATTGTCATCTCCTGTCCTGTTATGTTTTTATTTTGTTCCAATTTTGTTCACGAGTCAACAAGAGAACAAAACAAGAAACAGATAGAGGAGATTATGGTTAAGATAAACTGGCCGTAGCCACGCCGAGATCACCGCGGCGCCTCCGGGCCCGCGCACCAAGCGCTTGAATTCCGCGCCCTTCAGCCCGCTGCGGGGGAGAGGAAACGTCGCGCGATCATCCAGCAGCCGAGAGCCCAGGTGGCGCCTGCGCACCAGCCCCCGAGAACATCGGTCGGGAAATGCACACCGAGATAGATACGGCTCAGCCCCACGATGAAGGTGAGGAAGATCGCCGCCGCGATGAGGAATATCCGCGTCGAGCGATATTGCTGCGCACGGGAGAGGAGCGCGCCGAGCGTCAGATAGGTCACCGCCGAGAGCATGGCGTGCCCGCTCGGGAAACTGAGATCGCTTACTTGGACGAGATGCGGCACGATATCCGGCCGCGGGCGCGCCACGCCGAGTTTCAGCGCGGCGCTGATGATCCAGCCGCCGGCGATGCACAGGAACATGAACAGCGCAATCGCCCTCTGCCGCGCCAAGAGGAGATAGATCGTTGCGAGCACCGTCATCAGCGACAGCACGGTGGTTCCTCCAAGCGCGGTGATGTCATCCACGGCATGGGTCAACCAATACGGGCCGATGGGCAGGGAAAGGTCGCCCGGCTCGCGCAGGCTGAGCAGTATCCGCTCGTCAAAGGCGTGCGTATCGCCGTCGATCACCCCACCCGTGAGGCTCAGGAAGAGAAACAGGCCGCCGGCCAGAGAGGCGAACATCATCAGGCCGATCGGCTCGAAGGTCATGAATTTCTCGACGACCATCTGTCTCATCCGGTGGTGAAAGACCATACTTCCCTTCTCGCGCTTGCAATTGTGGAACACGTCGAGCCTGGCCGCAGGCTCGATGAAACGGCGCCTGCCGTTTTTTGTTCCAGCACACGCCCGCCCACTAGATGGGAGAGGCCGGCCCGGCAATCAATGCTGGCAGCGAGCCGCCGGAGCCTATGTAACGCGACCGAAAGCCGCGCTCACATCGCCACGATCTTGCCGCCCTCGATCGTCACGCGGCGATCCATGCGCCCGGCAAGCTCGTGATTATGGGTCGCGATCAGCGCCGCGAGACCCGATTGCCGCACCAGCGCCTCGAGCGCATCGAACACGTAGGATGCCGTCTTCGGATCGAGATTTCCGGTCGGCTCGTCCGCCAGCAAAACCCGCGGAGCGTTGGCGACCGCGCGGGCGATCGCGACACGCTGCTGCTCCCCGCCGGAAAGCTCCGCCGGCCGGTGATCGGCCCGGTGGCCAATGCGCATGTAATCCAAAAGCTGGGCTGCCCGCTCCCGCGCCTCGGCATGTGGCAGCCCGGCGATGAGCTGCGGCATCATGATGTTTTCGAGCGCGGAGAATTCCGGCAGGAGATGGTGGAACTGGTAGACGAAGCCGATATCGCTGCGACGGATCGACGTGCGGCGCTCATCCGAGAGACCGTTGCAGGCTTCCCCGCCGATGAAGACCTCGCCTGCATCGGGATGTTCGAGCAGGCCGGCAAGATGAAGCAGGGTCGACTTGCCGGTGCCGGAAGGCGCCACCAGAGCGACGATCTCGCCGCTCTTCAGATCGAAATCGGCACCTTTCAGGATCGAGAGAACGGTTTCGCCCTGACCGTAATGGCGTTCGACGCCCGAGAGCTGCAAAACGGTTTTGCGTACCATGAAGGAGGCCTATTCGTATCGGAGGGCCTGGACCGGATCGAGCTTCGAGGCCCGCCAGGCCGGGAAGATCGTCGCCAGGAAGGAGAGCGCCAGCGCCATGATGACCACGGAAAGGGTCTCGCTGAAGCTCATTTCAGCGGGCAATTGGCTGAGGAAGTAAAGCTCCGGATCGAAAAGCACCGTGCCTGAAAGCCAGGAGAAGAACTGCCGGATCGACTCGATATTGAGGCAGACGATGACCCCGAGGACAACGCCCGCGAGAGTGCCGACGATGCCGATCGCCGCTCCGGTCATGAAGAAGATGCGCATGATCGAGCCGGCGCTCGCGCCCATGGTGCGCAGGATCGCGATATCGCTGCCCTTGTCCTTCACCAGCATGATGAGGCCGGAAATGATGTTGAGCGCCGCCACGAGCACGATCAGCGTCAGGATCATGAACATCACGTTGCGCTCCACCTGGAGAGCCGAGAAGAAGGTCTGGTTGCGTTGACGCCAGTCGGTGATGTGAACCTGCCGGCCGGCCGCGGCTTCCACCAGGGGCCGTATGCCGTCGACGGCGTCCGGATTGTCGACGAAGAGTTCGATCGATTGAACAAGGCCGTCGGCATTGAAGTAGAGCTGGGCCTCCTCCAGCGGCATATAGATGATCGTCGCATCATATTCCGACATGCCGATCTCGAAGACACCGGAGACCGGATAGGATTTGACGCGAGGATTGACGCCCATCGGCGTCACGTCGCCTTCCGGGGAAACCAGCGTTATGTCGTCTCCGGCGGTGATACCGAGCGTGGAGGCCAGCCGCGAACCGACAAGCACGCCCTCGCCCGAGGCGAAGCCGACCATGTCGCCGAACTTGACGTTGGAGGAGACCTCCGTCAGCTTCTCGAGATCTTCCGGACGAATGCCGCGCACCAGCGCGCCCGAGCCCGCGCCGGCGCGGCCGGATGCGAGCGTCTGCCCCTCGACGAGCGGCAGGGCCATGCGCACGCCCGGCACCGCAGCAAACTTCTGCGTGAGGTCCGCGTAATCCGTGAAAGGACCATCGATCGGCTGAACGATCATATGGCCGTTAATGCCGAGAATGCGGGAAATCAGCTCGGTGCGGAAGCCGTTCATCACCGCCATGACGATGATGAGGGTCGCAACCCCCAGCATGATGCCGATGAAAGAAAACCCGGCGATGACGGAAATGAAGGCTTCCCTGCGGCGCGAGCGCAGATAGCGCCAGGCCACCATACGCTCGAAAGCCGAGAACGGGCCGGCTGCCGGAGCCTTGGCCGTCTTTTCCGCTTCACGATCTGCCGCAACGCTTGCCATTCCCTTCCCTTCACCTGCCGCTTCGCGGCCAATCCCGCTTGCGCGCCTATCTTGCCGGATGCGCTGTGGCTCAGCCGGCAAACCTGTTCATGACCGCCTCGACCGTCAGCACTTCACGCGCACCGGTCTTGCGGTCCTTGACCTCAACTTCGCCGCTTGCGGCGGAGCGGGGCCCGACGATCACCTGAACCGGCACGCCGATCAGATCGGCGGTGGCGAACTTGGTGCCGGCGCGCTCGTCCGTGTCGTCGTAGAGCACGTCCCTGCCCGCCTTTCCGAGACCGGCATAGAGATTGTCGCAGATGCGATCACAGGCCTCGTCGCCCGGCTTCATGTTGATGAGCACCACGTCGAAGGGAGCGACCGAAGCCGGCCAGATGATTCCGTTCTCGTCATGCGATGCTTCGATGATGGCGGGAACAAGGCGGGTCGGGCCGATACCATAAGAACCCATGTGGACAAGGTGTTCCTTGCCATCCGGCCCCTGAACCTTGGCTCCCATCGGCTCGGAATATTTCGTGCCGAAATAGAAGATATGGCCTACCTCGATGCCGCGCGCAGACAGGCGGTCGGCTTCCGGGATCGCATCGAAGGCCGCTTCGTCGTGCATTTCCGAGGTCGCGGCATAGACGGAGGTCCATTTGTCGAAAATGGCCTTGAGACCCGCCACGTCGTCGAAATCGGTATCTTCAGCCGGAATTTCGAAATTCACGAAATCCTTGTGAGAAAAGACTTCGGATTCCCCGGTATCCGCCAGGATGATGAATTCGTGGGAGAGATTGCCGCCGATCGGGCCCGTATCGGCGCGCATCGGAATGGCCCGCAGCCCCAGCCGCGAGAAGGTTCTGAGATAGGCAGCGAACATCTTCCGGTAGGAATGCTCGGCGTCTTCCTTGGTCAGGTCGAAGGAATAGGCATCCTTCATCAGGAATTCGCGCGAGCGCATGGTGCCGAAACGCGGACGGATCTCGTCACGGAACTTGAGCTGGATGTGATAGAGATTGAGCGGCAGGCTCTTGTAGGACCTGACATAGCCCCGGAAGATATCCGTGACCATTTCCTCATTGGTGGGGCCGTAGAGCATCGGCCGATCCTGCCGATCCTTGATGCGCAGCATCTCCTTGCCATAGGCATCGTAGCGGCCGCTCTCCTGCCATAGCTCGGCGGACTGCAGCGTCGGCATGAGAAGTTCGATGGCGCCAGAGCGGTTCTGCTCCTCGCGGATAATGGCGTTGACCTTGTCGAGAATCCGCTTGCCGAGTGGCAGCCAGGAATAGATCCCCTGGCTCTGCTGGCGGATCATGCCCGCACGCAGCATCAGCCGGTGCGAGACGATCTCCGCTTCCTTGGGATTTTCCTTCAGGATCGGCATGAAATAGCGGGACAGGCGCATTGAGGTTTCCGAGGGTTCTGCCGGCCCGTCCCAGACTATGGGAATCGGCCGTTTCAAGATGACGATTGCGAGCGTTCATAGCCCTTCTGCCGCATGAAGGAAACCCGTTTCGGGAGCGGCGGCAAAACGGGAAACATCCCCGTGGCCAGCAGGAACATATCAGGAAAAAGGCAGGATTTTGCAGGCCGGGTGCGACATTTTTGTCAACAGAAAAAAATTGGCTCACTGTAACAAAAATGCAAAAATTTGAGATGACAAAGCTCATCCTTTGAGCTAGGGTCAGCTCATAAAAGAGGCAAGGAGTTCAAATTCTTGCCATTTCGCGGTCAAGTCTTGGGAGGATCAGATCTTAGGCGCGCTTGTTCGCTGCCCCGGCAACGGTTAAGGATCACGCGAAACTAAAAAACAAGGCTTAACTGCCTTGTTTTTTTTTGCTTTCTTGCGCCTTACTTTCTATGCCCCAAAAATATGACAAGGGGATGACGGTGCATTTGTCCTCAGTCGAAGCTCGGCACGATGCGTGGCAAGGTCGCCATGCTGAAGCCGAAATAAGTCGAAGCGACATACCAGGCTCCATAGACGATCGCCGAGATCAGCGTGGTCAGCAGCACCACTCGACCGCCGCGAAAACGGGCCGGCGCGCTCTCCACCGTGCCGAGCGTCACCTCCCCCTCTTCATGCTGTGACCGCATGCCGAGAGGCAGGACCGTGAAGAGCACGATCCACCAGATGACGAAGTAAACGGCGAAGGCCGAAAGAAACTGCATGGTTGCAACCCGCTTCAGATCGAATGGCTTATAGTTCGAAAGCTGCAGCGGTTCAAACAAAAGGCGGGGGCGGAGTGTCACACCTTCTCAGGAAGATTTAAGCTGACGCCGGCAAGCCCCTGTTTTTGAATTCCTTCCCCACAGCCGCTACGCCGGTCACACCTGCTCGAGTTCGACCAGCGTGCCGTTGAAATCCTTGGGATGCAGGAAAAGCACCGGCTTCCCATGGGCCCCGATACGCGGCTCGCCGTCTCCCAGCACCCGCGCGCCGCCGGCTTTCAGCCTGTCCCGCGCCGCGATGATATCGTCCACCTCGTAGCAGATATGGTGCATGCCGCCCAAGGGACTCTTTGCAAGGAAGGCGGCTATCGGCGAGTTTTCGCCAAGCGGCTCCAGCAGTTCGACCTTGGTGTTGGGAAGCTCCACGAAAACCACGGTGACGCCATGCTCTGGCAAAGCCTGCGCCTGTGAAACTCTGGCGCCTAGCGTGTCACGATAGATCGCGGTGGCAGCAGCAAGGTCCGGCACGGCGATCGCTATGTGGTTTACCCGTCCGAGCATGTTTGACCTCCCATATCCTCTTTCGCGGGGAATCGCATGTGGATTTGCCCCTCACCCTAACCCTCTCCCCGCACGCGGGGAGAGGGAACTGGGAGTTCGCGGCATGCGTCCTTCTCCCCGTCAGAACGGGGAGAAGGTGCCCGGTAGGGCGGATGAGGGGCAGTTCCGAATGCGTTTAGAGCCTGGTCACGAACACCGTTACGATCGGCTTCTTGCCCCATGCCTCGTTCGCCGCGGCCCGCACTGCGCGGCGCACCGCCTCACGCAGCATGTCGAGGTCCTTGCGGCGCGCGCGCGGAATGCTTTCGATCGCGCCGAGCACGGCATCATAGAGCGAATCCTCCATATCCTCGCCCTCGTCGTCGAACTGCGGCAGGCCGAAGGAAACGACGTCCGGATCGGTCACGAAATCGTACCGGTTGTCCAGCAGCACATTGACCGAGACATGGCCGACATAGGCGAGCTTGCGCCGTTCGCCGATGCCCATCTCGTCGAAATCGCCGATCAGCTTGCCGTCCTTGAAGATGCGGCCGTGCGGCGCTTCGTCGATGACTTCGGCGGGGCCCGGCGCGAGACGGAGGACATCCCCGTTGCGGACGCGCGGAATGCTCTTGATGCCGGCGGATGCGCCGAGCTCGGCCTGGGCCGTCAGGTGCGCGGCTTCGCCGTGGACGGGCACGAGGATCTGCGGGCGGGTCCACTCATACATCTGCACCAGTTCGCTGCGGCGCGGGTGGCCGGAAACGTGGACGAGCGCGTCACTGTCGGTGACGATCTTGATGCCCTGCTCTATCAGGCCGTTCTTGATCTCAAGGATCGCCTTCTCGTTGCCGGGAATCGTGCGGGAGGAAAAGACGACCGTATCTCCGGCCGAAAGCGCCACATTGCGCATCTCGTCGCGTGAGATCTTGGCAAGTGCTGCGCGCGGTTCGCCCTGGCTGCCGGTCAGGATGACCACGACCTTGTCGCGGGGAATGTAGCCGTATTCGTCCTCGGCGATGAAAGGCTTCAACCCTTCCATGATCCCGATGTCGCGCGCGACATCGACCACGCGCTTCAACGAACTGCCGAGCAGCAGCACTTCGCGACCCGCGGCCTCCGCGGCCTGGGCGATCGAGCGGATGCGGCCGACATTGGAGGAGAAGGTGGTGATGGCCACCCTGCCCTCGGCCGCCTCGATGATCTTGCGCAGGCCTTCCGAGACTTCTTCCTCGGAAGGCGAAACGCCATCGCGCATGGCATTGGTGCTGTCGCACATGACAGCCAGAACGCCCTCGTCGCCGAGCGCGCGGAAACGTGCTTCGTCCGTCAGAGGCCCAAGCGACGGCGCGTGATCGATCTTCCAGTCACCGGTATGGATGACGTTGCCGAGCGGCGTGCGGATGACCAGCGACATCGGCTCGGGAATGGAGTGGTTGACGCCGACGGCCTCGATCTCGAAGGGGCCGACATTGATCCGGTCGCCGGCCTTGAAGATCGTCACCGGGATGTCGGCGCGCGACCCTTCGTAGTCGCGCTTGGCCTCCAGCATTCCGGCGGTGAACGGCGAGGCATAGACGGGTACGTTGAGGCCCGGCCAGAGCTCATTCAGCGCGCCGTAGTGATCCTCATGCGCATGGGTGATGATGATGCCCTTGAGATTTTGGCGTTCAGCGGCGAGATAGCGGATATCCGGCAGGACGAGATCGACGCCCGGCAGCTCCGGCCCCGGAAAGGTGACGCCGCAATCCACCATGATCCACTGGCGTTTTCCCGGCGTACCAAAGCCGTAGAGAGCGAGGTTCATCCCGATCTCGCCCACGCCGCCAAGCGGCAGAAATACCAGTTCGTCCTGTTTTGCCATTATTTCTCTTAGTCCATTCTCGCAAAAAATACATCACCGGCAGCTATCGGCATAATCCTGCCAAATCCGGTATCGAGCAGCAGCAGACCTCCTTCATCGATACCCGCGAAAGTTCCCTCAAGCGAGCGGTCCGGAAGATTTACCGTGATTTTTTCACCGATGCCGCAGGCGACCTCGCGCCAGCGCCGGCTGATCTCCGCAATGCCGCGCCCTTCGTCCCATGATTCCAGAACCTCCGCCATCGTTCTGAAAAGATGGGCGAAAAGCTCCTCGGGAGAGACGTTCGCGCCATGGTCGGCAAGGCGCGTCACGCCGTAAGGCGCGCTGTCGGGTTTATGGCGGATATTGATGCCGATGCCGATCACCAGCGCCCGGCGGCCGTCGGCAAGCCCCTCGCCCTCAAGAAGGATGCCGCAGGTTTTCTTGCGCCCGATCAGGATGTCGTTCGGCCATTTCACCTCCAGCGGCTCGCCACCGGTCGGCAGGACGGCGCGGATGGCCGAATGAACCGCGACGGCAATCGCCAGGGGAAGCGACCCCATCAACTGCGGCTCGGCCGGATCGATCAATAGGAGGGATGCGTAAAGATTGCCCGGCTCGGAAGTCCAGGCGCGACCCCGCCGGCCTCTGCCGGAAGTCTGGCGCGCGGCGGTGATCCAGAGCTTTCCGGGATCGCCCGCCCGCGCACGGGCGAGGCATTCGCTGTTGGTGGAGCCGATTTCACTCAGCGCTTCGTGACGAAAGTCATCGAGTGAAAAACGGCTCCCCGGGGCTGCCATCTACGCCGGTCTCAGAAGAACGACTTGGCCGCTGCATTCGCAGCCGAGCCAACCGGTCCACCGAACAGCACATAAGCCGTGACGAAGAGACCGGAGAGGCCGAAGACCAGCCGCAGTTCTCCGGAAATGCGTGCGAATTCGCCCTTGGCTTCATCGAACCACATCAGCTTGACGATGCGCAGGTAATAATAGGCGCCGACGACCGAGGACAGAACGCCGATGATCGCCAGCGCATAGAGCTTGGCTTCGATCGCCGCCACGAAGACGAAATACTTGGCGAAGAAGCCCGCGAGCGGCGGAATGCCCGCCATGGAGAACATCAGCGCGGTCAGCACCACAGCCATGAAGGGCTTGGTGGAGGAAAGCCCGGCGAGATCGTCGACATTCTCGACATTCTCGCCCTCCTTGCGGCGCATCGCCATGATGCAGGCGAAGACGCCGAGCGTCATGACCATGTAGATGGTCATGTAGAGAACGACGCCGGAGATGCCCGTCTCGGTGCCGGCGGCAACGCCGACAAGCGCGAAGCCCATATGGCCGATCGAGGAATAGGCCATCAGCCGCTTGATGTTGCGCTGGCCGATCGCCGCGAACGAGCCGAGCAGCATCGAGGCGATAGCCACGAAGACGATGATCTGGCGCCAGTCGGCTAGGATCGGCATGAAAGCTTCGGAGACGAGGCGAACCAGGATCGCCATGGCGGCAACCTTCGGTCCGGCCGCGAAGAAGGCGGTGACCGGCGTCGGCGCGCCTTCATAGACGTCCGGCGTCCACATATGGAACGGCACGGCCGAGATCTTGAAGCAGGCGCCGGCCATCACGAAGACCATGCCGAAGATGAGGCCGAGATTGCGCGGTTCGGAGGAGAGCACTCCGGCGATCTCGTCAAAGCCCGTATTGCCGGTGAAGCCGTAGATCAGCGACATGCCGTAAAGCATCATGCCCGAGGAGAGCGCGCCGAGCACGAAATACTTCAGGCCCGCTTCGGTGGAACGCAGGCTGTCGCGGTTGATGGCCGCGACGACATAGAGCGACAGCGACATCAGCTCCAGGCCAAGATAGAGGGCGATGAGATCGTTGGCCGAAATCAGCACCATCATGCCGAGGGTTGCGAGAACCAGGAGAACCGGGAACTCGAAACGGTCGAGCTGCTCGGAACGGGCATGGCCGACGGCCATGATCATCGCCGTGATCGAGCCGATCAGCGCGAGCACCTTCATGAAGCGCGCGAAGGGGTCCAGAAGGAAGGCGCCTCCGAAGGCCTCGCCCTCGCCGGGCGAGAAGATCAGCCAGAGCCCGGCGATGACGAGCAGCGCCACCGCAAGACCGGTCACCGTCGGCGCGGACTTGTCGCCGGAGAAGACGCCGATCATCAGAAGAGCGAGCGCGCCCACCGCCAGAATGACTTCCGGCATTGCGAGCTGCAGGCTTAGAGAGAGTAGTTCAGCGGTCATATCCAGTCGTGTCCCGTCTCAGTGCACGGTCAGTGCAAGGTCTTGCGCCGCGCGCAGGGCTGCGGAGTAGTTATTTACCAGGAGGTCTACCGAGGCTGCCGTCGCATCGAAGATCGGTGCCGGATAGACGCCATAGAAGATGGTGAGCGCGATCATCGGGTAGAGGATCACCTTCTCGCGGGTCGAAAGATCGAGCAGACCCTTGAGGCTCTCCTTCTCGAGCGCGCCGAAGATCACCCGGCGATAGAGCCAAAGCGCGTAGGATGCCGAAAGGATGATGCCTGTCGCCGCAAAGAGCGCGACCCAGGTGTTGACCCGGAAGACGCCGATGATCGTCAGGAATTCGCCGACGAAGCCGGACGTGCCCGGCAGGCCTACGTTCGCCATGGTGAAGACCATGAAGGCGACGGCATATTTCGGCATGTTGTTGACGAGGCCGCCATAGGCCGTGATCTCGCGGGTATGCAGCCGGTCGTAGATGACGCCGACGCAAAGGAAGAGCGCGCCCGAGACGATGCCGTGCGACAGCATCTGGAAGATCGCACCCTGCACGCCCTGCACGTTGGCAGCGAAGATACCCATGGTCACGTAACCCATGTGGGCGACGGAGGAATAGGCGATCAGCTTCTTGATGTCGTCCTGCATCATCGCCACCAGCGAGGTGTAGATGATCGCCAGAACCGACAGCGTGAAGATGAACGGCGCGAAATAGTCGGACGCCAGCGGGAACATCTGCAGCGAGAAGCGGATGAAACCATAGCCGCCGAGCTTCAGCAGGACACCTGCCAGGATGACGGAGCCCGCGGTCGGCGCCTGGACGTGCGCGTCCGGAAGCCAGGTGTGGACCGGCCACATCGGCATCTTCACCGAGAAGGCCGCGAAGCAGGCGAGCCATAGCCAGGTCTGCATGCCGGCCGGGAAGCCGTATTTCACCAGCTCTGTCATGTCGGTCGTGCCGGCCTGCCAGTAGATCGCCATGATGGCGAGCATCAGCAGCACCGAGCCCGTCAGCGTGTAGAGGAAGAACTTGTAGCTCGCGTAGATGCGATCCTTGCCGCCCCATACGCCGATGATGACGAACATCGGGATGAGCGTCGCTTCGAAGAAGACGTAGAAGAGGACGATATCCAGCGAGACGAAGACGCCGACCATGACCACTTCCAGAAGCAGGAAGGCGATCATGTATTCCTTGAGGCGCTTCTCGACCGATTCCCAGCTCGCCAGCACGCAGAACGGCATCAGGAAGGTCGTCAGGATGACGAACAGCATGGAAATGCCGTCGACGCCGAGGTGATAGGCGATGCCCGTTCCGAGCCAGGCATGTTTCTCCACCATCTGAAAGCCCGGGTTCGAATTGTCGAAGCCGATCCAGATGAACAGCGAAACGATGAAGGTGAACACCGTCGTGAACAGGGAGACGTTCAGGATGTTGCGGCGGCCATAGGGGCCGTCCTCCCGCGTCAGAAGCAGCAGAAGGACGCCGACCAGCGGCAGGAAGGTGACCGTCGAGAGAATGGGCCAGTCGGTCATTACAGAGTGCTCCCGAGCATCATCCAGGTGACGAGGGCGGCGATGCCGATCAGCATCGCAAACGCATAGTGATAGAGATAGCCGGACTGCAGGCGCACGACGCGGCTGGTGACGTCCACGACACGCGCGGCAACGCCGTTCGGACCGTAGGTGTCGATGACGCCGATGTCACCCTTCTTCCAGAGGAAGCGACCGAGCGCCTTGGCGGAACGGACGAAGAGGAAATCGTAGATCTCGTCGAAGTACCACTTGTTCAGCAGGAACTCGTAGAGGACCTTCTGGGACTCGGCGAGACGACGCGGCGTCGAGGGCGACTTGATATACATGTACCAGGCCGTGACGAAGCCGAGAGCCATGGCGGCGAAGGGGCTCCACTTCACCCAGAGCGGCACGTGGTGGAACTCTTCCAGAATCTCGTTTTCCGGAAGCGTGAACAGCGCGCCCTTCCAGAACTCGGCATATTCATGGCCGAAGAAGTGGCCTTCGAACACAACGCCAGCGAGAACCGCGCCGATGGCGAGAAGGAAGAGCGGCGCCAGCATGACCATCGGCGATTCATGCACATGGTGCATGACGTCGGCGGAGGCGCGCGGCTTGCCGAAGAAGGTCATGAAGGCCAGACGCCAGGAATAGAAGCTCGTGAAGAGCGCCGCCACCACCAGGAGCGTGAAGGCGAAGCCCGCCGCTGCCGAATGTGAGGCGAAAGCGCTCTCGATGATCACGTCCTTGGAGAAGAAGCCGGCGAAGCCGAGCATGGTGCCGGGAATGCCGACGCCGGTCAGCGCCAGCGTGCCGATCGTCATCATCCAGAAGGTCCACGGAATATGCTTCCGGAGACCGCCCATGTAACGCATGTCCTGCTCGCCATCGACGGCATGGATCACCGAACCCGCGCCAAGGAAGAGCAGAGCCTTGAAGAAGGCGTGTGTAAACAGGTGGAAGATCGCCGCGCCATAGGCCCCTACCCCGAGTGCCACGAACATGTAACCGAGCTGCGAGCAGGTGGAATAGGCGATGACGCGCTTGATGTCGTTCTGCACGAGGCCAACGGTCGCCGCGAAGAAGGCGGTGATCGCACCGATGATCGTCACAACGAGCAGGGCATCGTGCGAAAGCTCGAAGAGCGGCGACATGCGGGCGACGAGGAAGACGCCGGCGGTCACCATGGTCGCGGCATGGATGAGGGCCGAGACCGGGGTCGGGCCTTCCATGGCGTCCGGCAGCCAGGTGTGAAGCAGGAACTGCGCCGACTTGCCCATCGCGCCCATGAAGAGCAGCAGGCAGACGACGGTCAGCGCACCGGCCTTGGAAAGCTCCATGCCGAAGATGTTGATAAAGGGTTCGGCGGCTTCCGCTGCACCTTCCGCCGGCAGATAGCTTCCCGCAGCCGCAAAGATCGTCTCGAAGTTGATCGAACCGAACAGCACGAAGACGCCGGCGATGCCCAGCACGAAACCGAAGTCGCCGACGCGGTTGACGATGAAAGCCTTCATGGCGGCGGCCGATGCCGAAGGCTTCTTGTACCAGAAGCCGATGAGCAGATAGGACGCCAGGCCCACGCCTTCCCAGCCGAAGAACATCTGCGCCAGGTTGTCGGCGGTCACCAGCATCAGCATGGCGAAGGTGAAGAGCGACAGATAGGCGAAGAAGCGCGGCCGATGCGGATCGTGGTGCATGTAGCCGATCGAATAGATGTGCACCAGCGACGACACGGTGTTGACGACCACGAACATGACCGCCGTCAGCGTATCGATGCGGAAGGCCCATTCGATATCGATGCCGCCGGACTGTATCCAGCGCAGCACATCGACCTTGATGACCTCGCCTGCTTCGCCATGGTGAAGCGCGACATTGAAGAAGACGATCCAGGAGAGAACGGCGGCGATGACCATCAGGCCGCTGGTGACATATTCCGATGCCTTGGCGCCGATCGACCGGCCGAACAGGCCGGCGATCAGGAAGCCGATCAGGGGAAGGAAGACGATAGCCTTGTAGATCATGACCCGATCAGCCCTTCATCATGTTGACGTCTTCGACCGCGATCGAGCCGCGGTTGCGGTAGAAGACGACGAGAATTGCAAGACCGATAGCAGCCTCGGCGGCCGCGACGGTGAGAATGAACAGCGCGAAGACCTGGCCGACGATGTCGTTCAGGAAGGAGGAGAAGGCCACCATGTTGAGGTTGACCGAGAGCAGGATGAGCTCGATCGACATCAGAATGATGATGACGTTCTTGCGGTTCAGGAAGATGCCGAACACGCCGAGCGTAAAGAGGATGGCGCTGACCGTCAGGTAGTGGGAAAGACCTATTTCCATATTTTTCGTTCCTTTTTCCCGCTCACTCAGACGCCCTGGCCCGGCTTGACCTTGACCACCTCGACGGCGGTCTCCGGCGTACGGGCCACCTGGGTCGGTATGTCCTGCCGCTTGATGTTGGTGCGGTGACGCAGCGTCAGCACGATTGCGCCGATCATCGCCACCAGAAGCACCAGGCCGGCGATCTGGAAGAAGTAGACATAATTCGTATAGAGCACGTCGCCGAGCGCGGCCGTATTGGTCCGTTCGGCCGGGTTCGGGATCGGCATGGTGATCGCCCGCGCGGCCTGCGGCGTCAGCACGCTGCCGCCGATCACGATGATCAGTTCGGCCGCGACGATCAGACCGACCATGATGCCGACCGGCGCATATTGCAGCATGCCGGAGCGCAGCTCGGCAAAGTCGATGTCGAGCATCATGACGACGAAGAGGAAGAGGACCGCCACGGCGCCGATATAGACGACGAGCAGGATCATGGCGAGGAACTCGGCGCCCGTCAGCAGGAAGAGCCCGGCCGAATTGAAGAACACCAGGATCAGGAACAGTACCGAATGTACCGGGTTCCTGGCCGAAATGACCATGAACGCCGACGCCACCGCGACGAACGCGAAAAGATAGAAGAAAACAGCCTGCAGACCCATCGTGGTGCCTTTTCGTCCTCACCGGGAAGTTCCGAAAGGATTCCTTCTTCCCGTCAGAAATCCGGAGGTCCTTTGACCTCCGCATTCATTGTTTGCTTGTGGCGCCGGCGGCGCCGGTCCGATGGCCCGCCCTCAGCGGTAGGGCGCATCCATTGCGATATTGCGGGCGATCTCGCGCTCCCAGCGGTCTCCGTTTTCGAGAAGTCTCGCCTTGTCGAAATAGAGCTCTTCGCGGGTTTCGGTCGAAAACTCGAAGTTCGGGCCTTCGACGATCGCGTCGACCGGACATGCCTCCTGGCAGAAGCCGCAATAGATGCACTTCACCATGTCGATGTCGTAGCGCACCGTGCGGCGGGTGCCGTCATTGCGGCGCGGTCCGGCTTCGATGGTGATCGCCTGGGCAGGACAGATCGCTTCGCAGAGCTTGCAGGCGATGCAGCGCTCCTCACCGTTAGGATAACGGCGAAGCGCATGCTCGCCGCGGAAGCGCGGAGAGACCGGGCCCTTTTCGAAGGGATAGTTGATCGTGGCCTTCTGCTTGAAGAAGTAGCGCATCGACAGGAAGAAAGCGCCGACGAACTCTTTCAGAAACAGCGAACTGACGGCTTGCGAAAGACTTGCCATCCTTATTCTCCAATGATGCCGAAACCGGGACCGGTCATGGTTATGCCCATCCCATCAGTTTCAGCACGAATGCGGTGATGATGACCATGGCGAGCGAGATCGGAAGGAAGACCTTCCAGCCGAGACGCATGAGCTGGTCATAGCGGTAGCGCGGTACGAAGGCCTTCACCATGGCGAACATGAAGAAAACCATGGACGCCTTCAGGACGAACCAGATGATGCCGGGAACCCAGTTCAGGAACCAGACGTCGACCGGCGGCAGCCATCCGCCGAGGAAGAGGATCGTCGTCAGCGAGCAGATCAGCAGGATCGCGGCATATTCGCCGAGCATCAGCATCATGTACGGCGCGGAGGAATATTCCACCATGTAGCCGGCGACGAGCTCCGATTCCGCTTCCGGAAGATCGAAGGGCGGACGGTTGGTTTCGGCCAGTCCCGAGATGAAGAAGATCACGAACATCGGGAAGAGCGACAGCCAGTGCCAGTCCAGGAAGGAGTTCGGCAGGCCGACCATGGTGCCGAGACCATCGCGCTGGGCATAGACGATATCGGTGAGGTTCAGCGAGCCGACGCAAAGCAGGACGGTGACGATGACGAAGCCGATCGAGACTTCGTAGGACACCATCTGCGCGGCGGAGCGCAGCGCGCCGAGGAACGGATATTTCGAGTTCGACGCCCAGCCCGACATGATGACGCCGTAGACTTCGAGCGAGGAGATCGCGAAGACATAGAGGATGCCGACATTGATATTGGCGATCACCCAGTTGTCGTTCAGCGGAATGACCGCCCAGGCGGCTAGCGCAAGCGTCACCGAGACCAGCGGAGCGATCAGGAAGACGCCCTTGTTAGCGCCCGACGGAATGATCGGCTCCTTGAAGACGAACTTCAAAAGGTCGGCGAAGGACTGGAACAGGCCGAAGGGACCGACGACGTTCGGGCCGCGGCGAAGCTGCACGGCAGCCCAGATCTTGCGGTCGGCCAGCAGGATGTAAGCAATGAAGACCAAGAGGCAGACGAGGAGCAGCAGGGACTGTCCGATCATGACGATCGCCGGCCAAGCATAGGTCGAGAAGAATGAATCCATGGTCCTGTTACTCCGCCGCTGCCTTGAAGTTGTTACGGGCCAGAGCCGAGCATTCGGCCATGACCGCGGAGGCGCGGGCGATTGGGTTCGTCAAATAGAAGTCTTTGATCGGAGACGCAAACGCAGACTTCGTCATCTCACCGGCTTTTTGCCCGAGTGCGGCGATTTCGTTCACGTCACCGGCCGCGATCTCATCAAGCGCGGCGAAATGCGGATAGGCTTCATAGAGCTTCGCCCGCAGCGCGGAGAGCGAATCGAACGGCAGTTTCTTGCCGAGCACGTCGGAAAGTGCGCGCAGGATCGCCCAGTCCTCTCGAGCCTCGCCCGGTGCGAAACCGGCGCGGTTGCCCATCTGCGGGCGGCCTTCGGTGTTGACCCAGGTGCCGGACTTCTCCGTATAGGCTGCGCCGGGCAAGATGACATCGGCGTTATGAGCGCCCGCATCGCCGTGGCTGCCGATATAGACGGTAAACTTGGCGTGCTTGGTCGAGAACTCCATTTCGTCCGCACCGAGCAGGAAGAGTACGTCCATCGAGCGCAGCATGGTCGCCGCATTGGCTCCCTTCGGACCCGGCACGAAGCCGAGATCGAGGCCACCGACGCGGGAGGCCGCGGTGTGAAGCACGGCAAAGCCGTTCCACTCGTCGGTGAGCGCGCCCACAGAGCCGGCGAGCTGGGCGGCGG